>CAYNOA010000204.1:0-3771 GCA_964398695.1 uncultured Enterococcus sp.
TAAAACTAATTGAAAAAAACTTGCTTCCATTTTACTGTTCCTCCTTAATGACTTTTAATAATTCACTGAAATTTTCTTTGCTCTTTTCTTTGATTAATACAGGGATTTCAGCTAATTCGGCTTTGATGGTAACACTTTGTCCCCCGGCAATTATTTCATCTGTCCAAATGTTAATCCAGTTATCACCTGCTGGTAAATAAACCAAACGCTCTTTTGCCTTATAATCCATAATCGGAGCAACTAATAAGTCTGCACCCAATAAATAAGTATTATCGACATTCCAAGAAGTTAAATCATCGGGATACTCATAAAACAATGGTCGCATTAAGGGATCACCGGTTTCATGCGCTTGAGTCATTATTTTTGAAAGATAGGGTCGAATCGCTTCTCGAATTTTTAGATACTTCGTTAATATTTGTTCGACCTCTTGCCCATAGGACCAAATTTCATTTGGTGCCCCGGTGACCATTGAGCCACCACCAGAATCTGACAAAGGTTTACTATGTGGCAAACGATCCCCATGCATTCTAAGAATTGGTGAGAAGGTCGCATACTCAAACCATCTTACTAATAATTCTCTAAATTCTTTGTCTTTTGGATCGCCGCCATGGAACCCACCAATGTCCGTTGTCCACCACGGAATCCCCGCCATTCCAACGTTTATTCCTGTATTTACTTGATTTTTGAAAGCCTCAAAACTACAATCAATATCCCCAGACCAAAGGAGTGCCCCATGTTTTTGGGCACCAGCCCAACCACCACGAACCAGAGTCACGGTTGGATGATTTTCTCCTAAGCCTTCATCAATCATTGCTAAATAATCAATGGGGTAAAGATTCCCACACTGCAAATCGGTTCCTTTTTTATAGCGATAATTATCAAAGTCGTACACTGAATAACCTGGTTCTGCGACATCAAGCCAGAAATAAGAAATGCCTAAATCTTTGTAATTTTTTTTAATGAGACTCCAAACATAGTCTCTGGCTTCCTTGTTCGTCATATCCACAAAGACCGTGTTGCCTTGAATTTGCATCGTCAAACGAACTCCGCGATTGACCTTCACTAAATAACCATTATTTAGATATTCCTCATAGTTTTGCGCATCTGTTTGAACTGTAGGCCAAATAGAAATCATGGGTTCCACGTGATAATCTTCTTTTAACGTCTTGACAAGTGCTTCTGGCTGCGGCCAAAAATCTTCGTCAAAGCGATATTCCCCTTGTTTGGGCCAATGGAAGTAATCAATGGCGATTGTTGATAGTTGAATCCCTTTTGTATGATATTTTTTTACAACTTCTAAAACTTCTTCTGGCGTTCGATACCTAAGCTTACTTTGCCATAAACCAAGTAAGTGATCTGGCATTTGTGGAACTTTGCCGGTTACATTTGCATAATTTCGTAAAATATTTTTCGGCGAATCCTCTGCCGTAATCCAATAATCAATATAATTGGTTGATTTCATTTCCCAACGCGTTAGATTTTTAGCAAAGGAAACTTCCCCAATTCCAGGATGGTTCCATAAGAAACCGTATCCATTACTTGATACATAAAAAGGAATGGACACTTGAGAATTACGTTGCGCGAGTTCCAACACGGTATTTTTTAAATCCAAGAATGTATGTTGGTATTGTCCCATACCATAAATCTTTTCAGCTGGATTTGATTCAAAACGAGTCGTAACCGTAAAATCGCTTGATAAATTTGAACGATATTCTCTAGATTTAAGTTTTAAAGTGGAGTTAAAATCTTTAGTAATTTCGATTGTCCCAGCATCTTCACTACCATCGTCATGCTTGACTGCTCTTAAACGAATGAATTCTTTTAAGAGTAGTTTGCCTTGCTCGTTGTAAAAAGATAAACGATCCCGATGATCCAACACCACTCGAATTTTCCCATTAATCAGTTCCGCAAAATTGTCACGGATATTAATTTCTACCTTGCTCTTTGTTTGATGACTTCCTTCCAACAACGCATTCAGTCGTTTCACTTCATTCATATCTGCAAAAGATCTTACCCGAACGGAGTGATTCCCCCAAGCTTCGACAATCAATAACTCATCGTCGAATTTACGAATAAAGGAATTTTTACCTGCCTTAATCACTACTTTCAACCCTCTTTCTTTTTTCATTTCCCTTACAACCGCTTTCAAAATAAATTAATGCTCGCATTTAAAATTATTTTAAATAATCATAATGAAGCGTCGTTCGTGACACAATTGAATTAACGATTCATTTTTTCACCTAATCGTGTGACAACATTTTAATTGTTAGCACGATAAACTAATTAAGCAAAAAAATAATGCAGCAACAAATCAATGAAAGCACTTGATTTTTAATTGTTAGCACGATAAACTAATTAATAAATAGAATATAAAGCAGAATTTTTTATTTGTCAACCCTAACTTATTTTTTTATGATTTTTTTTCATAGACTAAGAAGCAGACCATTACTGATTATGCGGAGGAAATTAGATGATATCAAGCAAGTATACCATCAGAGAACAAAATGAAGCTTTCATTTTGAATCACATCATTAAACTGAAGGAAATATCAAGAGCAGATTTAAGCGTCACTTCATCTTTAAACAAAGCTTCTGTCTCTTCTATTACTAAAAAATTAATTGATGACCATCTTGTTGTTGAAAAAAGAATTGGTGAAGCCGCCTCGCGAGGAAGAAAACCGATCTTACTAACTTTTAACCCTCTTGCTGGCGTAGCGATTGGTTTAGACTTAGGTTATAACTATATCGATGCCATGATTGCTTATCTTGATGGTACCGAAATCAAACGAATCCAACAAGTAGATACCTATATTTCTAAAGACAATGTCCTAAAAATGATTGATGAGATTGTTCAAAAATTATGCAGCGATTTACCAAACACACCACATGGAATCATCGGAATGACCATCGCAATTCAAGGTCAAGTCTTAAATGATCGCATTGTTAGCACTTCTCATTACGACTTAATGGCCTTTGATTTAATTGCAAAATTAAACGAAGCCTATGCTTTTCCTATAAGCATTGAAAATGAAGCCAATTTGTCGGCATTAGGAGAATATACTTTTTCATCTGAATTTGAAAACATGGTATCCATTAGTTTGCATAGTGGGATTGGTGCCGGTTTTGTCAAGAATGGAAAATTAGAGGTGGGAAACAAAGGCTATGCCGGACAAATCGGCCATACGATTTTGTTTCCAGAAGGGCGAGAGTGTCCTTGCGGTAACAAAGGATGCTTAAATCAATATTGCTCTACTCAGGTCATCTACCAAGAAATTAGCCAATTAAAAAAAATTGAAAAAGTCAACTCCGATGTCGTTAAGCAGCTGTATTATCAAAAAGACTTACAAGTGATTCAAATGATTCAAAAATATGCAGAATACCTTGCAATTAGCGTGAACAACCTTATCATGATCTATGCACCTGAGATGGTGATTTTTAACAGCCCTCTTACTAAGAAAATTCCAGTAATCGTCGAAATTATTAAAGACTATTTGAAAAATCGTTACGCCAAAGAAGTCAAGATTATGAATAGCCCCATTCAATGGAATCCTGTGATTTATGGGGCTCTCGCTTTTTCAATCCAACAATTTTTAAATATAGAGCAACTTAAATTGACGAATTGATAAATGAAAATATGGGCATTCTGGAAGTGAGTCTTTATTCTTGGCGTAAAAAAGCACCGATTCAGGGGAAAGCGACATCAGGGAAAAACTTGTCTTTTGGCGAAGACACAAAAAGAAAAGTAGGCGAGTAATTCCAGTGCAAAAACTGC
>CAYNOA010000205.1:0-3431 GCA_964398695.1 uncultured Enterococcus sp.
GGCTACGTCATCGAAGCGGTCTCGCAGCTTCTGCCAACAAGGCGCTTTTTCGCAGCGGAGCGGGAGGCTCAGGCCCTCTTTTTTTTAAGCTAACAAAAACGGTAGAAAAACAACTCCTCTACCGTTTTTGACTATTATTTTTATTCATTTTGAGTCCATCAACACCATTTGACGAACAACCAAATTTATTCGTACCAGACGCCGTATTATTGACGAATTAAGTAATCAAAAGCACCCAAAGCGGCTGAAGCGCCCGCTCCCATTGAAATAATAATTTGTTTGTACGCACTATCTGTACAATCTCCTGCTGCAAACACACCAGGAATATTGGTCATTTGGTGGGCATCTACTGTGATTTCTCCACGTACATTTAAAGCCACGTCGGAATCTTTTAACCAATTGGTATTGGGTACCAATCCGATTTGAACAAAGACTCCTTCTAAGGGCAAATGATGCGTTTCATTGGTTGTACGGTCAATATAAGAAAGACCATTAACCTCATTTGTGCCAGTAATCTCTTTGGTAGCCACATTTTTAAGAATCGTAATATTTTTGTGCGCATTCGCACGGTCTTGTAAAATTTGATCTGCTTTTAGCTCTGGTAAAAACTCTAAAACATATACGTGTTTGGCTAGTCCTGCTAAATCTAAAGCGGCTTCGATACCCGAGTTTCCGCCACCAATCACCGCAATTTCTTTGCCGGTGAATAAGGGGCCGTCACAGTGTGGGCAGTTCGTTACCCCTTTTGTGCGGAACTCTTCTTCACCAGGAACATTGACATTGCGCCAATTTGCACCAACGGCTAAAATGGCGGTTTTAGTTTTTAAAATTGCACCATTTTCTAATTCGACTTCAATTAAGTCATTCTTGCGAATCGTTTTAGCGCGTTGGTTTTTCATAATATCAATTGGATATTCTTTGGCATGCCCTTCAATTTGTGCCATTAATTTCGGCCCTTCTGTATAAGGCGTACCAATCATATTTTCAATTCCTACCGTATCCATGACTTGACCGCCATAAGTTTCAACGACCATGCCTGTTTTAATACCTTTACGGGCAGCATAAATCGCTGCACTATTTCCTGCGGGTCCCCCACCGATAACAAGGACATCAAAAGTCCCTTTATCCTTAAATTCATCCATACTAGCTGGACCCGCAATTTTTTCAACCAATTGTTCAATTGTTAAACGGCCACTTGCAAATTCGACATCGTTACAAAAGACAGTCGGTACCGCCATAATTTTCTTGGCTTCAATTTCTTCTTGGAACATACCGCCTTCAACCATCGTGTGTGTGATTAAAGGATTTAACACCGCCATAATATTTAAAGCTTGCACAACATCGGGACAGTTATGGCAAGTTAAACTCACATATGTTTCAAAATCATGCGGTTCTTTAATTGCTTTGATTTGTTCAATAATTGCTTCTTCTACTTTGGGTGTGCGACCACTAACTTGGAGTAAAGCTAAAATAAATGAAGTAAACTCGTGACCTAAAGGTAAGCCCGCAAAAACGACCCCACTTGGTTGTCCTTTTTTCGCAATTTTAAAACTTGGTTTTCTCTCTAAATCAACCAATTCGATTGAAAGGCGACTAGACATGGCGGTAATTTCTTCCAAAAAATCTTTGACTTTTACAGAATTATCATCGGTACCTAGACTTGCTTGAAAGACTACCTCTGATTCCAACAATGCCAAATATTGTCCTAATTGGTCTTTTATTTCTTTATCTAAAGCCATGATTAGACCTCCTTAAATTTTACCTACTAAATCTAAGCTTGGTTTTAAGGTTGCTGCGCCTTCTTTCCATTTTGCTGGACAAACTTCACCCGGATGTGTCCGTACGTATTGAGCTGCACGGATTTTATCAATTAATGCACTTGCATCGCGACCGATACCATCTGCATTGATTTCCATTGCTTGAACAATGCCTTCTGGATCAATGATAAAAGTACCACGTTGGGCTAAGCCATCTTCACCTAACACGTCAAATCCGGCAGAAATGACATGTGACGGATCCCCAATCATAATGTATTCGATTTTACTAATTGCATCTGAATGATCATGCCATGCTTTATGCGTAAAATGTGTATCTGTTGAAACAGAATAAACTTCCACCCCTAAATTTTGTAAAGTGGCATATTGTTCTTGTAAATCTTCTAACTCTGTTGGGCAAACAAAAGTAAAGTCCGCTGGGTAAAAACAGATGATATTCCATTTTCCTTTTAAGTCTTCAGAAGAGACTTCAATGAACTCTCCTTTGTGATAAGCGTTTGCTTTAAATTCGATAATTTCTTTTCCAATTAATGACATGAAAATTTCCTCCAATTAGAATAATTATTTGAGATTCTTTTCTCTAGTAATGACTATACAGGAATAAAAATGATTATTCAAACGATACGCTTAAGAATTTATTAATCATTCTAAGCTGAACAAAAGCCAAGTTTTATTCTCAATTAGATAGGACCATTCTCAATTATAAGTAGAGCTAGATTCTTTTCTCATTAGCAATTCAGCAATCACATAACCAACTAAAAAGATTAGCCAACTATATAACCAAGCATGAAATAGGAATGAAACGAAGAAATAAATAATCGTTACAATGACCCAAAAAATTTCTTCATCGTACTTTAATTTTGCCCATTTAATCTTTTGTCGTTTTTGCTTATTTTTAGCTAAGCGTTTATATTCCCTTTGAATAATTGACGCATATAATAATAAGAAAGAGCCTAGACCACAAAGAGCAAAAAAGAAAACGACACCTAGGTAGGTGCGAGAGAAAAATTCGGATAAAACAACTAAAACAGGAATCGCCATCCCATAACTAACAAAACTTAAACAAACACTCACTAAATGACTTCTTTGATAATCGTTCATTTTTTCAAGCGCGATTTGGCGAATATTTTCAGTTATCTTTATTTTTTTGACTTCTTTAACTAGCTGTCGATGTTCTTTATAACTAATTAAAATAAATAATAAAGCAATGATTCCCAGTAAAAATGTTAACAATACGGATAAAATCGTTAAGGTTCCTCCATTACCAACACTCCAAAATGGAATAATGGCCAGTCCGACAAAACCAATTAAAAAACCAAAGGATACGTTAAAGGCAAATTTTCGGCTGTCATCCCAAAACTCCTGTGCCTGATTTAGCGTGAATTCTTCCAATTGATTTTCAGAATGATACGCTTCTTTTTGTTCCACACCAAGCGCCATTAAAAGCTCATCGAGGGTGCCAAACTCACTAATCACAATGCCAAGCGCTTCTTTATCCGACTTTCCTTCTTCGATTAAAGCTTGAAAATAATCTTCGCTGTTTTAGAAAGTTCCAAAGCCGCCGAATAGGGATCGGCAGCTCTCGTAATGGAGCCAGAAAGAGCCGCTCCATCTGCGCCGCAGCCTTCCAGCAGAGAAAGGTTTCCGGCGTCTATG
>CAYNOA010000205.1:3441-3741 GCA_964398695.1 uncultured Enterococcus sp.
ATAATCTTCGCTGTTACCAATTAGATCTTCTTTTACTTGTTTCATCTGTTCCGTAATTGGTACTTGTAAAAATAAAACCTCAATATAATCTATAATCACTTTCATTCTTGCTCTCTCCTTTTAAAAAATAATCAACAACTTTTTTAGTTACTTGCCATTCAAGTTCTTTTTCACTTAAAAAAATACGCCCTGAATTAGTAATGGCATAATAGGTCCTTTTTTTTCCGTGGGTGATATTGCCAGGATAGGAAGTAATATAGCCGGTTTTTTCAAGTCGCGTAAAAGCGGAATAAAGCGTTG
>CAYNOA010000206.1:0-3702 GCA_964398695.1 uncultured Enterococcus sp.
TTCTAAATCTTTTTGGGAGATTGTTTGATTATCAGAAATCACTTCTTTTCTTTTCTTGCCAATATTAAAACTGGAGCAATAGTAATTTAAATGATAGGTACTATTGCGGGCAAAATAATTATTACCAGAAGCGGTAATGGTTAAGACGGGGATTTTGCGCGCTTGAAAAGAAGTTAAATTCATTTTCACATCGGTTGTTTCACCACTGACCGAAGAAATGACTACACAATCTTCAGGGGTAATCATTGGCATGGCCACATCTAATTCCGTTTTGTTCGGGATTAAAATGACTCTTTTTTCGAGCGTTAACATCAATTTAGAAAATTCTTCCAGTGGTTTCTTTTGCGAAAAACCTGTTGAGTAACAATAAATGGTTTTACTTTCATGGAAAAGCTGATTAATCGGTGTGGGATCAATCGATTCCAAGTAGTGAATGGTTTGCGTGATGTCTTCGATTTGCATGGCAAAAAGTTCTTTTTCACTTGTTGGCTCAAGCGGTTGTTTGTTTTCATTTTTTAGAAAGTACTTAAATTCTGAAAACCCTGAAAACCCTAATTTTTTGGTTAATCTTAAAATTGATGACTTGGAAGAATGGACTTGTTCAGCTAAATCAATAATACTAAGATTTTCGACTTGTCGGGTATTTTCCAAAATATAGTACAAAATCGATAAATCAAGTTCACTCAAATCTTTAATATGCTGATGGATCAATTGTTCGAATTTCACGTCAGCCCCTCCTTTTTCTAGTATTATACTAAAAAAGCAGGGGCCTTGTTTAGAAACTTTTATTTTGTTTAGTTTAACTCCGGCCAAAAGTCAAGATTGACCGCGATTAACTCGTCTAAAATTTGTTTAGCAACGCGCGCATTGGGCACGATTTTTGAGAGGGTTAAAGCTTGCCATAGTTTTTGGTAAGAACCTTCCACCCAAGCTTCCACGACGAGTTTCTCAACGGCCACTTGTTGTTCCATCAACCCTTTTTGAAAACGGGGGATTTCGCCTTGGGTTAGAGGTTCTGGCCCATTTGACCCAACGATACAAGGGACTTCAACCATCGCCGTGTCGTCAAAGTTTACAAGCGCCCCTTTATTGGGCACAATCAAAAGCATCCGTTCATGCGTGTTATAAGCAATCGCGCGGGCTAGATCGACAATATAGCTGGCATGTTCATCAATTTCAAGGCTAGTACCAAGTGCGGAACCACGTTTAGTAATCGCCTGGCATTCACCAAACACCTGCCGTTCTCGTCCAGCCATCACTTCATTCGCTCGGGTGTAATCTGGATTGGCTTGGGCGACTTCATCTTGGGGGTAGAAATAATATTTTAAATACGTATTCGGCAAAGTAGTCGGATCAATGTCGTAAACTTCTTTCGCTTTAGCAAAAGTATGCATCCAACTGGCATCCACATGTTGCGATTGGGCAATTTCTTCTGGTAAAGAATAACCGTGTTGCGCGACATGGGCCTTAATCTGGGGCATTAAATCGTTCCCTGTAAGGTCACGAATATCCGTCCACCAGCCAAAATGGTTTAAGCCATAGTAACGAACCACTAGTTCTTTTCTAGACCTTAAACCAATTGCTTTGGCCATCCGTTCTTCAATTCCAACCGGCATATCACAAATATTGATAATTTTTGCATGTGGTCGTAATTTACGCGTTGCTTCCGCGACGATGGCTGCGGGATTGGAATAATTTAACATCCAAGCATCCGGTGAATATTGTTCCATATAGTCTAAAATCTCTAAGACGCCACCAATCGAGCGCATGCCATAAGCAATCCCACCAGGACCACAAGTTTCTTGACCAATCACCCCATATTTCAACGGGATTTTTTCATCCAATTCGCGCATCGCATAAAGGCCCACGCGAATGTGCGCCATCACAAAATCGACATCGCTAAAGGCCAATTTTGGATCAGTCGTGGCAATAAATTGAATGTCGGGTGCTTGTTCTTTTAATAAAATCGCACAAGCATCAGCAATTTGTTTTTGTCGTTCTTCATTATTATCATAAAATTTAATTTGGCGAATCGGGAAACGTTCTAAGTGATTGAGCAACATTAAAACAATCCCCGGTGTAAATGTACTACCCCCACCAGCAATTAGAATTGAAAATTTTTTCATACTAGTCACCTTGGCTTTCCTTTTTATTAATCTTGTATTTCGAGTAGTTTTTCAAATTGTTCGCGCACTTGGGGGACGTCTAAGCCGACGATGACTTGAAAGGCATTGCCATTTCGGACGACGCCGTGTGCGCCACCAGAACGAAACGAATCATCGGATAAAACAAGCGTTTCGTCTTTAACCGTAATTCTTAGACGCGTCGCACAATTATTGACTTTATCAATGTTGTCGGTCCCACCAAAGCTTTCCAAGAAGATGGCAGCTTGTTCTAAATAACGGTTGCTAGCCATGGCTGGTGTTTTTTCACCAAGCGTACCGGCTTTTTTCTCTTTATAATCTTTTTTGCTGAATAGTTTAATTTCCGCGTCATCAATTTCCCGACCAGGTGTAGCTAAATTCATTTTGACAATTAAATAACGGAAAACAAAGAAGTAAATAATGGTGAAACTTAAACCAATTGCTAATTGGGTAAAGATCATGCCTTTATGATTGGCAAATAAAGGAATCCAGTTTTTTGCTAATAAATCGAGGAAACCGCCACCCATATCACCGACTACTCCAAAAGCAAACATGGTTGCTGCCATTGATGCCGCAAGCAAGGCATGAATTAAAAAGAGTGGAGGGGAGATAAATAAGAAGGTAAATTCAAGCGGTTCGGTAATTCCAGCTAAAAAGGCCGTCAAGGTAATCGGAATTAAAATTGAAAGAACGCGCTTTTTATTTTCAGGGCGTGCCGTAAAGTAAAGTGCCGCTGCAATTCCAATTGAACCAAACATTTTTGAGTTACCGTGTAAAGCAAAGCCACCTTCTGGGAAAAGTTGTTTCACCGGGGTTGTTGAGGCAGAAAAATTGTTTAAGTTCGCCATCCAAGCTTTAGTAATCCCTTCTGGAAGAACTGCCGGACCAAAAATAAATGGTGAGTAGATAAAGTGATGCAATCCGGTTGGAATTAAGATGCGTTCTAAGAAAGTATAAATCCAGACCCCTAAAACGCCGGAAGTGGCTAAAAAGCCTTGCATGGAGCTAATGCCAAATTGGATTTTCGGCCAAATCAAACAAACAAGAAAGGCCATTGGGATCATGGTAAAAAAGCCAATAATAACAACTAAAGAAGAACCTTGAAAAATACCTAAGAAATCTGGTAATTTTGTCTCAAAAAAGCGGTTATGGATGTAAACAACAATACCAGAAATCACAATCGCTCCGACAATTCCTGTATCTAGCGTTTGAATGCCGGCAATTAATTTCATACCACTTTCACCACCAACTTCTTGGAAGAAGTCAACACCAAAGAAAGGACCAAAATGTTTTAACATGCCACTGACAAAGTATTGGAAGGTTAAATACACAACAAAAGCTTCCATAACGGCCCGAGCATTGGCTTTTTTAGCTAAGCCAATTGGCAGTCCAATCACAAATAATAACTCCATTTGATTGAAAACCATCCAAGCCCCATCTTCTAAAATCGACCAAACACTATACCAAGTCGTACCTTCTGTCGCGATACTCCCAACTAACATGGGATTTTTAAAAATAATTGCAAGAGAAACCATTAAACCAGAAAACGAAAAGAGTA
>CAYNOA010000207.1:0-3683 GCA_964398695.1 uncultured Enterococcus sp.
GAAGATTGGCTTAATCATGACACCCCCACCCATGCCTGAAATCGCACCAATCGTGTTGGCGATTACAATAATGAAAAAGTAAATGATTCCGATAAGCAAAATATCAACTCCTCCTTAATTTTTTTACACTTGAAGTAACTGCTTGACTAAAAATAGGTTTAAGACTTTCTTTTTCTATTATACCGTAATTTTTCGCAAGGAGCGTTACAAAAATTCAACTAACTTTTTTCATAGAAAAGATTAAACTATCTATTTTAGCAAAAAACAAAAACAAAAGCAAATTACGTTTTGACATAAAACCCTAAAAAAGGGCTAAAATGCGCGTTTTTAGTCATTCTTTGTGAAGTTGATTTTTCCGAAAACTTGATTTAACTGCCTTTTCCAACCAAAGTCTTCACATGCAGATGCCAAAACAGCCCCTTCTAGGTCATTTTAGCACTTTCCTAGGCAAGACAAGGGTCCGGCCGCCTCTTTCAATTTTAAGAAACACGATGATATCGCCCTTTCTAACACTTTCCCCTCAAAAAAATGACCAGTTTTTCATCTTTTTGACTAAAATACTTTTATATAGCCCTGACATCAGCTGATTTTATCTAAAAAAGGGACAAATCAGCCGATTCCTAGCTATTTCCTGTCATTTTATAACGATTCTTGCCATTTTAGCGATAGAATCGCCTTTTCGCTAAAAGCCGCCCTCACCTTCTTGTGTTATTTTCAACTCGAGGTGAGCAAGATGTTTAAATATTTACTAGAAGAGTCTGAACAAATTATTTATCAACTCGCGTATTTGTTACAAGAAAAACCGATACTAACGTTAAAGCAAGTTGCACAACAAAGCGCTATCAATGTTCGTTCCATTGAACGTTATTTAACACTTTGGCTCGAAAAAAATCAATCTTCACACTACCTACCAATTACCCTTCAGCAGCAGACCTGTTATTTAAATGACTTTTATTTCCAACCGATACCTTTAATTTTATTGCTTTATCAAGAAAATGAAACTTTCCAAATACTTATTTATTTATTAGAGTCCCCTTATTGCTCGATTGAAGAATTAAAACGTGCCTTCTTTTGTAGCCGTTCAACGATTAAACGCAGACTCAATAAAATTAAAGATTTTTTGGATTGTTTCCAATTAAAACTCTCTTTTGAAACAAAGCCCATCCTTTCTGGTTCTGAATTTAATTTACGCCTTTTAAGCTTTATTACTGATTTAATTAACGATCCACCCTTTGATTTTTATTCAAAAAAAGAACTCCTCCACCGAATAAAAAGCATTCAAGCAAATCGAATGACAGCTGGGTGTTCCTTGAATCACTTACCACCTGCACAACTTTTAGCCAAAGACCACCAAATTAATTACCAATTGAGTGAGCGAGGCTGGCTTTACTTTTGGGAACAACTCTTAGAAAAAGACCATTCCGAAATCATTCAACAAATGGCCGCCTATTTACCCGCTTTTTCGCAAGTAGAATTAAGAAAATGGCTCGATTCGCTCACCCAATTAGCGCCTTACATGACACCAAGGATCCTGATCAGTGAAGAAATCGAGACAAAAAGCACAAAAAAGACACCGCTAGCCGAAATTCTGCTTTGAGGTGTCTTTTTCGTTTTGGTTCAAGTATTTCATTCGCTTTTAAATTTCTCTAACCACAATCTGTGCTTTTAACGCCGGTAAGTTTTCCACGTTAATATGACCCGTTTTCGTTTCTTGGGCATTTAGCATGCCGCAAACCATCGCATATTGCAAGATTTCTTCATCGTTTTTACCTTGATCAAGCGCATAGGCTAAACCGGCAATCGTTGAATCGCCGGAACCGACCGGATTCACGACGTCAATTTTTGGAATGTCAATTTGATAAAATTGGTCCTTGTGTTTGACAAACGCACCTTGTGATCCTAAAGAAACGACAATCCACTCCACACCCGCAAATAAGTCACCGCTAAGGGTTGCTTTGAAATTGGTTAAGTCGTCTAAAGAAAGCGTTTGGCCAACTAAATCATAAATTTCTTCGGTGTTCGGTTTGATTAAGAAGGGTTTTGTCGCACTTTCAAGACTAGCTTTTAAACTCGCACCGGAAGTATCGAGTAAAACTTTCACCCCTTGGTCATGCGCTTTGGCAATCAAACGACTATAATAAGTCGTCGGAATCCCTTTGGCTAAACTCCCTGAGAGTGTGACAAGAGTGGCTTGTTTCAGTAGCTCATCAAATTTTTCTTCAAATTGCATCAACTCTGCTTCGGTCACGTTTGGGCCTGCTTCTAAAATTTCCGTTTGATGCCCCTCGTCGTGTAAGATCGCAATTGAATTCCGTGTTTCGCCAGCAATGGTAGAAAAATCATGCGAAATGCCCTCTTGATCTAATTGCGCTTGAATAAAGGCGCCGTGATGACCACCCAACAGACCCGTAGCAAGTACTTGACCATCAAGTTCATGAATCACGCGAGTCACATTTAAACCTTTCCCACCGGCTGTTTTACTGACATTTGTGACACGGTTAACGGTATCTAACTTTAAAGTTTCCAACGGATAAGAAATATCAATTGACGGGTTCATCGTAACAGTAATAATCATGAAAATAGCTCCTTTAAATGTTTTCTGGGTGACGTACGTGGGTAATTTTATAGCGAAACTGGTCCGCTCGTGCCACACTAAGTGTAAATTCAATAATTTCATTTTCGGTATTATAGGTCGTGCGCACAAGATTTAAGACCGGGGACCCTTCTGGAATTTCAAGTTGCGCCGCGTCTTTCGCTTTGGCGATACTCGCAAAAAATTCCTCATTGGCAATTCGAATTTTCTGTTCAAAATCTTGCGAGAATAAGTCATATAATGGTTTTTGTTCAAGCATTTTTTGTGTCAAAGTCAGAAATTTTTTAACCGGTAAATAAGAACGCTCGACCATCATTGGTTGCCCATCTGCCAAACGTAGGCGCTTTAATTTATACAAGCTTTCCCCTAAAGAGACCGCTAGTTGGGCTGCTAAATACTTATTTGCTTCAACGACTTTAAATTCTAAAATTTTCGTAACAGGTACTTTTCCAAGCGAAAGCATTTGTTCGGTAAAACTATAGGTTCCTGATAAGTTCGTTGTTTGTTTGCTTAAATCTGAAACAAAAGTGCCTTTCCCATGTTGGCGATAAATGTATCCTTGCTTTTCTAATTCTTGTAAAGCCAAACGGACGGTGGTCCGACTTAAGCCATAGCGATTGGTTAAATCTCTTTCGGATGGCAGCATGTCGTTTGCTTCCATTTCCATTTCAATTTTCTCTTTTAATAAATCAACTAGTTGATTATAAAGTGGTTGTTTTTTCAATCCTTTTTCCATTTATCCACCTCATTTCTTCCACCTTCAAACTGGTTACTACCACATCATTAGAATACTATGAAGTCAGACTTTTGTCAATTGCCGCGGGAGTTGGTCTTTTTTAAAAACAGAGTTATGAAATTGGTTCAATTAGAAAATAAAAAGGTTGATATAAACTCCCGAGTTTGACAGTTAAAAAAGAAAAAGAGGTTCCAAACGCTGTTATGACAACGTTTGGAACCTCTTTGTTTTATTGAAAAACTACGTACTTTTTTGCGAGTTCGTTTGCTTTAAAATTTTTTTCATTTTTTTATTCGTTAAAATTTGAAAATCCGTATTAAATCCTGCTTGGTCATTAAGTCGAAGTGTCAAACT
>CAYNOA010000208.1:0-3657 GCA_964398695.1 uncultured Enterococcus sp.
GTCATCAAGTGTAGGACGACAAGTTCTTGATTAAGAGCGGCTTCATCTAATCTTTTTTGATAAGTAGCGATATTTTTTTGTTGGAGGCCCTCTTCATTAAATAAAGAATCCAGTAATACAACTGAAGACATGACCAAGCGCTTCCCTAGCTCTTTAAGTGTTAAATTTTTTTTATCCATCTCTGCCGTCCTTTCATCCCAATATACTTCCTATTCTATTCTAAAGAACCGTCAGCCACTGAATCAAGGCTTCTTCTAGCATTCGCTTTGTTTCAGCAAAATCACCGGTAAACCACGGATCAGGTACCGCTTGCTCTTCTTTTTCTGCCACCACCGACATCAACAAATGAATCTTAGCTTGTGCCTCTAGTGGAGCAATGGCCAGTAAATCTTTTTTATTTTGATGATCCATCGCAATAATATAATCAAACACCATAAAATCTTCTTGAACAATTTGCCGAGCAATCATTTGAGACGTATCAACCCCCGCTGCATGCAAGATTTCTTGGGTACCCGGATGTGGTGCACTCCCAACTTCCCACCGACTCGTTGCAGCAGAATCCACTTCAATTGCTAAGTTTCTTTCAGCAAATAACTTTCGAGCCAACCCTTCTGCCATCGGTGAACGACAAATATTGCCTAAACAAACAAATAATATTTTAGTCATTATTATTTTCCTCCTGTCGGTCATAAAGACGATGCGCTAAAAATTCAATATCTTTGGCTAACTGAAATAGTTGGGTGGCCATCACTAAAGGTGTTTCTTGATAGCCCTCTTGAATCCATGTTTCAAAAAGACCCCTACAACCAAATGAGAAAAATCGGCTATAAAATTGGACTTCTTGACTTGATAGCTCATAGCCAATTTTAACCTCTTGGAAAATTTTCTCAAAAATTAGCTGAATCCGTTGACCAAATGTTTCCGTCAACAATTCACGTTTTTCTTTTAAAACAATTTGATAAAATTCGGCATGCGCGATAATCGCTTTTAAGGTTTTTAAAGCTTGCTCTTCCCAATTATCAATGGTCACTTCTTCAATGCTTAAATACCTTAAGGCATCCTTGCTAAATATCCACTCAATCAACTGATCACGGTCTTGAAAATGATAATAAAAAGTTTGACGGTTCAATTGCGCTTTTTCGGCAATTTCTTGCACACTGACTAGTCGATTCGCGTTTTGACTAACGGCTTCGATAAAGCTTTCTGCAATTTTTACCTTCGTTTTATTTTCATTAAAAAAAGCCATCGACTATTCTCCTTGATAGGGATAATTAAAATGTTGATACGCCAAAGCGGTTGCCACTCGTCCTCGTGGTGTGCGCTTTAAAAAGCCTTTTTGAATTAAGTAAGGTTCATACATATCTTCAACGGTTTCTTGCTCTTCCCCGATATTTACCGCTAAAGTATTTAATCCGACCGGACCACCACTATATAACTCAATCATGGTTTTGATTAGTTTTTGATCGACATAATCGAGTCCTGCGTGATCAACTCGTAATAAACTCAGCGCCTCATCGGCCGTCATTTGATTGATAATTCCATTACCTTGAACTTGCGCAAAGTCTCGCACGCGTTTGAGCAAACGATTGGCAATCCGCGGTGTCCCTCTTGAACGACGCGCAATTTCTAAAGAACCTTCCGCCACAATCTCTGTTTCAAAAATATCCGCCGAACGCAAAATAATTTCTTGTAATTCCGCTTCAGCATAATATTCCATATGGGAGATAATCCCAAAACGATCCCGCAAAGGTGCCGATAACATCCCAGCTCTGGTTGTTGCACCAATCAGTGTAAATGGCGGTAACGGAAAATGTACCGGGTGGGCGGTTGTTCCTTGCCCAACCATAATATCAATGTAAAAATCTTCCATCGCCGAATAAAGCATTTCTTCCACCACCCGCGGTAACCGGTGGATTTCATCAATAAACAAAACGTCCCCTGATTCCAGTTCATTTAACAAGGCGACTAAATCCCCTGTTTTTTCAATAACTGGCCCACTTGTCGTACGAATGTTCACACCCATTTCATTGGCAATCACCATCGCCATTGTTGTCTTTCCTAAACCTGGGGGGCCATAAAGTAACGTATGATCCAGTGACTCTTGGCGTTGTTTGGCGGCTTGAATATAAATCGACAATTCTTTTTTAACTTTTTTTTGCCCAATATATTCTCTAAAAAATTGTGGACGCAAAGATTTTTCAAATAAATCTTCTTCTACTTCTTCAGGTGAAATAATCCGCTCTTCCATCAAATTCTCCTTTTATTTCTTCATGATTAGACGTAATCCTGTGCGCAAGTATTCATCGGTTGTTGCGCTTGGATGACTCACAAGTAAACTTTTATAAACTCTTTTAACCTCTTTTTCGCTATAGCCCAGTGCTTGTAACGCCGCCATCGCTTCTTCGAGTGGCGGATTTTCTATTTTTACTACAGGAGCTTGCGTGCTCTCCGGATATTCAGGTAAAAGTTCACCTAATTTTCCTTTTAAATCTAAGATTAATTGTTGGGCTGTCTTTTTTCCCACACCAGGAAATTTCGTTAAATAAGTCACGTCACTATTTTCAATTGCTTGAATTAATCCCGTGTGATCTTCATTTGCCATGATTGCTAGACCGCTTTTAGGCCCAATGCCTGAAACACTAATTAGACGTAAAAAAAGGCTCTTTTCTTCTTTTGTTTTGAAGCCATATAACGTATGCGCATCTTCACGAACGACTTGATGAAGATAGATTTTTATTTGTTCCTCAATTTTTCCTGCATAATAATAGGGATTCCCACACAATACTTGATAGCCGATGCCTTGATTTTCTAAAACTAAGTAAGCAGGGGTCATTTCCACCACTTGACCAATAATATATTCGTACATTCTTCTTCCCTTTCTGCACATATGTTCCCTTTATTGTACCACAAAAACAGCAAATAAGAAAAACCTAGATTAGCAAAAATTCACCTTGCCTTTCTAGGTTTTACCTTTATTCAAAATAAGTTAAATAGTCACTATAGCCTTTTTCAGCCATTTCTTTTTTAGGGATAAATTGTAAGGCCGCCGAATTTATACAATATCTTAATCCGCCTAGTGCTTGGGGGCCATCTGGAAACACATGCCCTAAATGAGAATTCGCACTTGGGCTACGGACTTCAATTCTTGACATTCCATGGCTATTATCTTGTAGCTCTTTAATTTTAACTTCAGGCATAGGCTTTGTAAATGATGGCCAGCCACAACCGGCATCAAATTTATCTTTCGATGAAAATAAGACTTCACCACTGACAACATCAACATAAATTCCTTCTTCATAATGTTGATCATATTCACCAGTAAATGGTCTTTCGGTTGCATTTTCTTGCGTCACCGCATATTGAATTGGGGTTAATCTATTTTTTAACTCGGTTTTTTTCTCCATTTTCATTCCACCTCTACTTTTCTCTTTCCATTCTCGCTCATTTTTAACATTGATGCGAGTAATTTGCTTAGGGGAGTATTTCTTAGTTACTTAAAATCAACAGCATCCACACTGAACAACTCATCTAAAATGAAATAAAAAAAGAGAGGGTTAAACTTTAAGTCAAAAAAAAAAGAATTAGGAACATTCCTAATTCTTTTCGCGTGGCGACGTCCTGCTCTCACAAAGGGAAACCCTTCACTACAATCGGCGC
>CAYNOA010000209.1:0-3605 GCA_964398695.1 uncultured Enterococcus sp.
ACAGGGGGTGTAAAGATGGATCTTCGTTTAGATAGTGAATGGCAAATTCAACCAATCAAAGGCGATACTGGTAAAACGTATCTCGGCTTAAAAGCGCAAGAAAAAGTCTTTATTAAACGCAACACCACCCCAATGCTAGCGGCTTTATCCAAGGAAGGAATTACGCCCAAATTAGTTTGGACTAAACGTACCGGAAATGGGGACGTCTTATCTGCGCAAGAATGGCTAGAAGGGCGCTTGCTGACTTCAGAAGAAATGGCGGAACGCAATGATGTCATTGATGTTTTATATCATCTTCATCATTCAGATTCCTTAAAAAATATGCTCGAAAAAATGGGTGGGCAAACCCACTCGCCAGCAAAACTATTGCAAACTTATGAAGTAAACTTACCTAAGGTGATGAAAGAAAATAAATTTTTAACCTTAGTTTATCAATACTTGCGGCAACATATTCCCACCTTTGAGCTAAATGAAAAGGTGGTTGTTCATGGCGATGTCAATGAAAGAAATTGGCTCGTTTGCAATCATTATTTATACTTAGTCGATTGGGATTCAGTGATGTTTGGCGATCCATTTATTGATATTGGGAATGTTTTAGGCCATTATGTGCCGGTTTCTAATTGGCGACATTGGTTAATTAGTTATGGGGTACATCCTAAAAATGAAATCATTGAAAAAACTTACTGGTACGCAATTTTAAGTATGTTACAAGAAATCAAGAAATACTATGAAAAAGGCGATTACCAAGAAATGAATCAAGAGATTTTACAATTAAAAAGAATTTATATTCAGTAAAAATGGAGGGGCAACTTCTCCATTTTTTGCTTAAAAAAGGAAGGAAAAAGTATGCGTGTAAGAAAAAGAATAGGGGCGGAAGAATTAATTACTGCTCATCCCCAATTTGTAGTGGATGAACCACAAAAATGGAAAGGTCGTTGGGCGGAGCGTTTTGGCAACAATCAGCCGATTCATATTGAAATTGGCATGGGCAAAGGCCAATTTATTTCAGGAATGGCTCAAGCCAACCCCGCAATAAATTATATTGGAATCGATATGCAAGTCAGTGTTGTTTCATTTGCTTTAGACAAATTAATCGAAAATGACCTGCCAAATTTGCAATTACTCCATGTGGATGGATCGGAATTAACCAATTATTTTGCTGATAGTGAAGTCGATCAAATCTATTTGAATTTCTCTGATCCTTGGCCGAAAACACGTCACGAAAAACGTCGCTTAACCTACAAAACATTTCTAGCAGTCGATGAACAAATTTTGCGACCAGCCGGAGAAATCCATTTCAAAACCGATAACCAAGGCTTGTTTGAATATTCTTTAGCCAGCTTTTCGCAATATGGATTGATTTTACAAAAAGTCTGGTTGGACTTGCATCACAGTAACTTTGCCGATAACATTATGACTGAATACGAGCAAAAATTCTCAGCTAAAGGGCAAGCCATTTATCGGGTAGAAGCTAAATTCCCCGATAAAACAAAAAAAGTAAAGTGAAGCGCTTATTTGTTGAATAGGTGTCAGTAATCAAGCGTTCGTAAAAAATAAAAGTGTCTGCTGGAAGAAAGTTTATTTTCTTCCAGCGGACACTTTTTACGTGAAGCTTAAATTTTTATTGCAAGGTAGCGATGGTTTCATCAAATTCTTTTTTGATAGCGGCAAGCTGCTCAGGCTTTTCTAATAAGTCTAAAATCGTTAAGCCTAAACCTTGCGCAGCTTTAATTAATCCGTTTTTCCCAGCAGGAGAAATCGTTGCGGCAGCCATTTCTTTTGTATGAGCATTGACTTCTTCGCCACAAATTTTAATAAAACCTTGGATGGTGGGGCATTTATAGCTGACCGCACCAACATCGGTTGAACCAGTTGCGACTTCATCGACGGGCTGGATATCAGTGAGGCCTAGTTCTTGATATTTTTCAGTTAAAAGGTCCGCTAAGGCGTAGTTAATGACCGTATCTTCATAAGGGCATTCGTACACAGAAGTTTTAAAGGTAACGTCATTGGCTAGGCAAATGCCTTCAACCGCTTTGAGCGCTTTTTGCGTGACTTCTTTGGCATAAGCCATGGTCGGTGCTCGGAAGTAATATTCTAACGAAGCATAACTTGGAATGACATTAGCTGCTTGACCGCCATCTTTAATGACGCCATGAATGTAGGTGTGGGGGTTTACAAACTGGCGAATCAGATTAATTTGTAAATAGCTCATGACCGCGGCATCTAATGCAGATGCGCCGGTTTGAGGTTGGCAAGCGTGGGCATTTTTGCCGAAAAATTCAAATTTAAGTGGATTTAACGCACTTGACCGCCCGCCGACACCATTTTTTGAGCCAGGGTGGACCATTAAAGCCACATCAACTGCGTCAAAGACACCCGCTTGGGCCATGCTAACTTTACCGCCAAAGTTTTCTTCAGCTGGGGTACCAACGACTAGTAGTTTGCCACCAAATTGATCAATAATGCCTTTAACCGCTTCTCCCGTGGCGATGCCAATGCCCGCAATCAAGTTATGGCCACAACCATGGCCGACTTCAGGCAGAGCGTCGTATTCACACATCACAGCAATCACAGGTCCGGGTTTGCCGGTATCGTATTCACCGATAAAACCAGTTGGCACGATATAGCCAGAAGTCGTTTTAAAGCCTGCTTGGTCTAAATAGTTGACTAATAAAGCCATTGTTTCAAATTCTTCATTCCCAATTTCAGGATGATCATACATCGTTTGAACGAGGGCCATATAAGCGTCAATTTTGGCTTCAACGGATTGTAAAATCAAGTCGTGGGCATTTTTAGTGTCAGTTGTCATGAATTATCGCTCCTATTCTACCGCATTTACGGCCATTTCCGTGTATTCTGCACGCCATTTTGCTAAATTGCCATTGTCTTTATTTTCTTGAATGACTTGATTGGCGATTTCAATTAAAGCGGCATTGTCATTTTGTTTGGGAAAACCAATTACGTTCGTTGCATATCTTTGGGTCGGGTCAAGGTCGAACGTTTCTTGTGGTAAAATCACTAAATCTGGGAAAGTCGCTAGCATTGGTATCACGTTTGAAGTTGAAACAGTTAAAGATTCGACGTCACCAGAGTTTAAGGCTAATAGCGCCGCATCCATGGTCGCAAATTGTTTGATTTTTTTCGCATCCGTAATGGTGGTTGCCAGTTCATATTGAATGGAAGCACTTTGCGCACCAACCGTTAATTTGGCTGCTTTTAGTTCATCTAAGGTTTGGTATTTTTCTGCATTGGCTTTACTTAATAAGATTCCTTGGAAACCATCCGCCGCTTCTTGTTGGTAACCTTCAGAAAATTCCATTACATTGCCACGTTCATCCGTACCGACAAAAGCCGCAATGCCAAAATCGACGCTACCGGTTTGAATATTTGCTAAGACCCCATCAAAAGCCGTGGCCTTAATTTCTAATTTAACCCCAATTTCATCGGCAATCG
Source organism: uncultured Enterococcus sp. (assembly GCA_964398695.1). Classification (GTDB taxonomy): domain Bacteria; phylum Bacillota; class Bacilli; order Lactobacillales; family Enterococcaceae; genus Enterococcus_I. The sequence continues at coordinate 3,457 of CAYNOA010000209.1, forward strand.
CTTGAGCTAACGCAATATCAGAACCAACAATTTCTTTTTTACCGTCTTTTAAAATATAAAATTCTGCCGGTGGGAAATCCGGAGAAGTCGCAATCACTAATTTACCTGCTTCTTTAATTTGAGTTAACTGATCGGTGCCCGTGCTTTTT
>CAYNOA010000210.1:0-3600 GCA_964398695.1 uncultured Enterococcus sp.
ATCAACAAACACTCATTACTCCAGCAGCCAAAGACTTGGCAGAAGAGTATCAGTTAACCTTTCAATGCAAGACGTTAGCCGAAAAATCCACTCATCCTGATTTACAGCCGGAGCTTTCAAAAGAATTCTTATTGTCTTTATTAAAGCAGCTTTTAGCGGATGAAACTTTGAATCTTCCACTAGTGCCTTATAAGTATTTAAAACATGCAAGTGGCTTAAAAATAGTCAATGGTGCGAGCATTCAAATGGATTTGCTAGCAACAGGAAATTCACAAGCGAAAATCTCTCACCAAACGGTGCTGACTGAAAATGAAAGTTCTCTTCGCGCGGGTATTTTTATTATTGAAGCTTCGGAATTTACATACAAAGCACTCACGGATGAAACGGCCTACCTTATACAAGGGCAGTTAGAACTGAGTCTTAACGGGCAGACTTACCAGGCGGAAGCGGGGGACATTTTATTTTTCCCTAAAGACAGTCAAGTAAAACTGTCTTCTAGCGAACTTGCTAAAATTTACTATAGTGGCTTGGGGAAAGAAGAGGCGTAAAAAATGAAGCAAGCGTTAGGAATTGTTGAGACAAAAGGGTTGGTTACTGCAATTATGGTGAGTGATCTGATGCTTAAGACAGCGCAAGTTCAATTGTACTCAAAAGAAAAAATTGGGAGTGGGTTAGTCACCGTAACGATTGTAGGTGATGTTGCTGCAGTAAAAAGTTCGGTCACGGCTGCAACTAACTGGCTTGAAAGAGAGACCAATAATTTGTTGGTTGCAGCCCACGTCATCCCCCGACCAGATCAAACGATCGAAGCACTCATCGCTCCAATGGTTAGGCAAAAAAACGAGCTTCAAATAACGACTGAACTAGTCGCTAATCAAGCGATAAGCGCTGAACCAACCGGAAGGATTAAGGAAGAAGTGTTTACATCAGTTGAACAAAAAAATCCGCAATCAAAGCACGCACTGAAACGATTAAGGATTTCTGAGTTGCGAATATTATCAAAAAAGCAAGTCGATTTCTCCCTTTCTCATGAAGCAATCGACCAAGCAAGCAAGAAAATTCTTATCGAAGAATTGAGCCGATATTTTAAACAGTTTGAACTTTGATAAGAGAGGAGTTTAGGAATGGAAAAAATAGACAAAGATCTTTGTTCGATTCAAGAGGCGCGTAATTTAGCACGCCAAGGACAACGAGCAGCTCAGCAAATTGCGAATTTTAATGCAGAGCAAATTGACCGAATTTTGCAAAGTATGAAACAAATCGCCGAAAAAAACGCTGTCTGTTTAGCTCAAGCAGCAGTTGAAGAAACAGGTTTTGGTAAAGTAGCGGATAAAGCTTACAAAAACCATGCCGCTTCGACGTTATTATATGAAGAAATTAAAGAAGAACCAACCATTGGAATTATCGCAGAAGATGTTGAAAAAGGGACCTTGGAAGTTGCTGAACCTGTTGGATTAGTGTTGGGGATTATTCCTTCAACAAATCCGACTTCAACGGTTTTCTTTAAAGCAATGATTGCATTAAAATCAAGAAATGCGATCGTATTTGCGCCACATCCTGCAGCAGCAAGCTGTACGAAGGCTGCTGCAGATTTGATGAATCAAGCAGCGGTATCCGCTGGGGCACCTGATGGAATTATTAGTTGCGTTTCAATCCCGACAATGGCAGCGACAAATGAACTTCTCCATGCGGAAGAAGTAAAGCTAATTATTGCTACAGGTGGTCCCGGAATGGTAAAAGCGGCCTATAGTTCTGGCAAGCCTGCTCTAGGAGTTGGAGCGGGAAATTCACCAGCTTATATCGAACGAAGTGCGGATGTGAAACACGCCGTTCGTGCGATTATCGCTTCAAAAACATTTGACAACGGCACCATCTGCGCTTCTGAACAATCAATTATTTGCGAAAAAGTGAATCAAGTAGAAGTGACACAAGAGTTAAAAGCGCAAGGTGCGTATTTTATGTCGCCTGAAGAAACAAAAAAAGTCAGTCAGTTATTATTTAAAAATGGTAGCCAAGCGATGAATGCCCAATTTGTCGGGAGAAGTCCACAGGTGATTGCGCAAGCTGCAGGGATTACCATCCCTGCCAATACAACTGTCTTGGTTGGACCACAAGAGGGTGTAGGTCCAGGCTATCCATTATCTTATGAAAAATTAACGACCGTTCTTGCTTTTTATGTAGTGAATGATTGGGAAGAAGCTTGCTATTTAAGTATTGAGCTTTTACAAAACGGTATTGGCCATACGATGAGTATTCATACAACCGATCGTGAAGTGGTGCTGAAATTCGCAGCTAAACCTGCTTCAAGAATTTTAGTCAATACAGGTGGAAGCCAAGGTGGAACGGGAATCAGCACAGGATTACCTCTTTCCTTCACTTTAGGTTGTGGGACATTTGGTGGGAGTTCTGTTTCGGAAAACGTGAGTGCCAAACATTTACTGAATATTAAAAAAGTGGCTTATGGACTCAAAGAATTAAGCACTTTAGTCACCGATGATCCGAGTTTTAACCATCCGGAATTAGCGGATTTAGACACTAAAAGTAATCCAACACCTGAAAGAAGTGTGTCGGTAAGTAGTCCTGAGAACCAAACAACAAATTTGAATAATGTCGACTTAGAAAAACTTGCGGTTATCGTTCGTAAAGTATTAGCCGACATCAATCAATAAGGAAAGAGCATAAATGAATAATTATGAAGAAATTTTAGTCAAATTATTAGCCAAATTGTCTGAGCCAAATTTAGAGCTTGGAAAGGAACCAGTAGTAAAAGACGACTTGATTCCTGTCGGGATTTCAAACCGCCACATTCACTTGTCCCAACAAGATTTGGATAAATTATTTGGTTCAGGGTATCAATTAACTAAATTAAAAGATTTATCCCAACCTGGCCAATACGCCTGTCAAGAGTGTGTCACTTTGTGCGGACCAAAAGGAGTAATCAGCAAAGTTCGTGTCTTGGGCCCGGTTCGCCCAGAAACACAAGTTGAAATCTTAGCCAGTGATACATTCACATTAGGAATAAAAGGTGAAGTACGCCTTTCTGGTGATTTGGTAGGGACTAAAGGAGCGACTATCGTAGGTCCCAGAGGCTCTGTTGAATTAAACCGTGGGGTCATCTTAGCAAAACGGCATATCCATATGCTTCCAGCTGAAGCCGAACGCTTCGGAGTGGTGGACGGTCAAAGTGTCGCTATTGAATTTACTGGTGAACGCGGAGGAACATTGAATCAGGTGATAATCCGGGTGACAGATAACTCGGGTTTGGAGTGCCACATTGACACAGAAGAAGCCAATGCCTTGGGCGTTAAACCAGGCACAAAAGTCGGTATCAAAAAAAATTAATTATAAAACCAATTTAGGAGGAATTTAGAAATGAAATCAGATGCACTAGGTATGATTGAAACAAAAGGAATGGTTGGCTCGATTGAAGCGGCCGATGCAATGGTGAAAGCAGCCAACGTAACTTTAGTTGGAAAAGAATTAGTGGGTGGCGGAATCGTAACGGTAATGGTACGCGGTGATGTCGGTGCCGTCAAAGCAGCGACTGATGCAGGTGCGGCAGCCGCTCAACGTGTGGGTGAACTATTGTCCGTTCATGTC
>CAYNOA010000211.1:0-3580 GCA_964398695.1 uncultured Enterococcus sp.
ACGCCAAATCTTAGATTCACCGGAATTAAAAGCGCGCATTATGCCAAGTTCAGAATTTTTATTAGGGCATTCTTTACAAGCGTTTGACGAAGAAGGTAACTTAAAAAATCCAGAAACTGTGCAACAATTAGAAGGATTATTTGAAGATTTCAATACATTTGTTGAAATTATGAAACAATTAAATCATGCACATGCAGCCAATAAAAAAGCAGCAGAAAACTTCTCATGGGAAAATAACTAAGAATAGGGGAAATTAAAATGAAATTAGTCGGAATCGTTGGATCAAACGCAGAATTTTCATATAACCGTTTACTTTTACAATACATTGCTAAAAAATACAAGAATTTATTTACTTTAGAAGTTTTAGAAATTAAAGATTTACCACTATTTAACCAAAGTGATGACCAATCAAATAGCGCGCCTGTTCAATACATCAATCAAAAAATTAAAATGGCTGACGGTGTGATTATTGCGACACCGGAACATAACCATACCATTCCTGCTGCTTTAAAATCCGCTTTAGAATGGTTCTCTTTTAACTTGCACCCATTTGAAAATAAACCCGTGATGATTGTAGGGGCTTCTTATTTCAGTCAAGGTTCTTCCCGTGCGCAATTGCACTTACGCCAAATTTTAGATGCACCTGGAGTAAATGCCATTGTCATGCCCGGAAATGAATTTTTATTAGGGAATGTAAAACAAGCATTTGATGAAAATAACAACTTAAAAGAGCAACGGACCATTGACTTCTTAACTTCTTGTTTAGAAAAGTTTGCCCAATTTATTGATGTGATGTCAGTCATGCAAGGACCAAAACCAGCTCTTGAACCAGAAGATTTATTTGCAACCGGTAAAATCGATACGACGGTTGAAGACGTCGATATGTATGCAGAAGATTGGTTAGAACAAGCAGCCGCAAAAGTCAATGCTGCTGAAGGTAGCGATTATGTGAAATTAGATCGCGGTTTATTAACAGTAGATCAATTGAATTATTTCTTATCTTCTATGCCAATGGAATTAACTTATGCCGATCACAACAATCAATTCTTGTATTATAACAAAACAATGGAAGCTGCTGACATGTTAGCTTCTCGTACCCCAGGGCAAGTCGGTAATCCGCTAGCCAAATGTCACCCAGAAGCGGCCTTTAAAAATGTCGAATGGGTGATTCAACAATTGCGTTCTGGTGCGACGGATTGTGTTCGCGTACATGTACCAAAACAAGTGCCTGAAAAATACATTGTGCATAATTACCAAGCGATGCATGATGAAAATGGCGAATACATGGGAATTAACGAATTTATTTGGGATTTAAAACCAACCATTGAATGGTACTTGAAACAAACCGGTCAACAATTAGTTGGTGGCGAGCAAGCAGACGGTGTCTCTGGTGCTTCTGCAAGTGACCATGGAGATTCTGCAGATGGCGTATCTGGCGCATCAATGAAAAGCTAAATAACAAACTAAAACAAAACAGATAGGTGGTAATTTTAGCCTGTCTGTTTTTTTAAAGAGAAGGAGAATGGATTTGAAAAAGGGCATTTATATCGCTTTAGGAAGTTTGACGTTTATTTTAGGCACACTAGGGATTTTTCTGCCATTTTTACCAACAACCGGCTTTTATTTACTAACCGGCTTTTTTTGGATAAGAAGTTCAGAAAAATTGTATTTGAAATTTACGCAATCGTCGTATTATCAAACGTATATTGTTGAACTTTTTATTGAAAAGAAGATGACAAAAAAAGGGAAAAGAAAGATGTTTGTCTCGATGGCGTTTGTTTTTTCGATTCCAGTTCTCCTTGTTTCTTCGCTGTGGTTAAAGTTATTGTTTGTTAGTATCTATTTTGCACACGTCTTTGGTTTGCTTTGGTATTTTCGCCAACAACCCAAAAGGAAGTTTCGAATAAAAGAAGTGCAATGATTCCTTGTTTCTTCAGGAAAATAACAAACCCCCTCAAGATTGATTCTTGAGGGGGTTTGTTATTTTTAATTTGTATAGTTATCAAAGTAACCTTGGATGTAAACCATTGGCGTTCCTTTATCGCCACTACCTGAAGTTAAATCAGAAAGAGAACCAATTAAGTCGGTTAATTTACGAGGAGTCGTTCCTTGGGCTTCCATTTGGCCAACAAGGTCTTCTTGTTTATTTTTGATGTGTTCAGAAATTGCCGCTTTTAAGTCTTCGCCTTTTAAGTGAGCAAAGTTGTTATCGGCTAAGTATTTTAACTTAACTTCATTTGGCACACCTTCTAAACCGCTAGTGAAACCTGGTGAAACAACTGGATCAGCAAGTTCCCAAATTTTTCCAACGGGATCTTTAAAGGCACCGTCACCATAAACCATGACTTCGATATTTTTACCTGTTAGGGTTTTTAATTTTTCTTGAATCGCATCGACAATTACTTGGCAGTTGTTAGGGAATAATTTAATGCTGTCTTCGGTTGCTTTGTTTGAACCAAGCAAACCATATTGTTCATTAAAACCACTGCCGTTAATGGCATGGTTTAAAATATCATCTAAACCGTAAATCGTTTCGCCACCATTGTCTTTTAAAATCCGTTTTGTACGGAAGCGCGAGTGAATATCACAAGTTAAGACATCTTTTGTATAGTTAAGAATCGTTTTGGCAGAGTTAGAGAAGATCACTTCACACGTCGCACCTTCTGCTTCAATGAGAGATTTATAATATTCAACATAGTCAACACCTGTAAATGGGTGCTCAATGTTACCAAAGTGTTTACGGAAATCTGTTTCAGTTAAAACGTCTGTCCAAGGGTTAATCCCTTTTTGATCGAGGTCTTCTAAAGCAACTAAGTGGTTACCTACTTCGTCAGAAGGATAGCTTAACATTAAGATTACTTTTTTCGCCCCACGTGCAACCCCGCTTAAGATGTTCGCAAAACGATTGCGACTTAAAATTGGGAAAATCACACCAAGTGTTCCGCTTGGATATTTGGCTTGAATATCTGTTGCAATATCATCTAATTTTGCGTAATTTCCTTGAGCACGAGCGACAATTGATTCCGTAATTGAGATAATATCGTTGTCGCGAAGTTCATAGCCTTCTGCTTTTGCTGCATTAATGACTGTGTCTACAACGATTTGTTCGATATCGTCTCCTTGGTTAATAATCGGACCACGCAGTCCACGTACGACAGTTCCAACAGCTCTTGTCATTCAAATCTCTCCTCTAGTGAGTCAATTATTAGGTTTACAAACCTTACTTGTTTACTATACCACATAGACATGATATAAATAAAATTAATATAAATAATATCTACCATAAGGAGTGCTTATATGATTGGGAATTTAGATTTGTATCGAATATTTAATGTGGTTAGTCAAAAAAACAGTTTTTCCCAGGCGTCACAAGAGCTTTATATGACACAATCGGCGGTGAGTCAAGCCGTGATGCGTTTAGAAAAAGAGCTCGAGATTCAACTTTTTTATCGAACGAGTAAAGGCATTATTTTGACTAACGAAGGGAAGCTTTTACAAGAGTATATCCAGTCGGCTTTAGGCATGATTCAGGTCGGAGAAGAAAAATTACTTGATTTTAAAAATTTAAAAACCGGCCGGC
>CAYNOA010000212.1:0-3562 GCA_964398695.1 uncultured Enterococcus sp.
AGGCTTTGTTGCGGAAGAATCCGACCGTAAAGAGTGATTGGTACACGGATTTGACGTTAAAGGCATGGAACAATTGCATCAAGCCTAAGGTCGCAAACGCCATGGTTAAAGCGTCCGCATGTTGTAAGTTGTAAAGTTCGGTTGCACTTAAACCAACCATGTTTAATTCCGTGTGGGCTGGCCATTGAATTGCTGACCAGTAAACGAATAAAACCGTCGCAGCTTCTAAAATCCCTTGATAAATAATACTTCCCATGACCCCACCAGAGAAGAAGTTTGAATTTTTCCCACGTGGTTTACGAGCCATCAAGTTCCCTTCTGCTGGTTCCATCCCTAAAGCAATCGCTGGGAAGGTATCGGTTACTAAGTTAATCCATAATAAGTGAATTGGTAATAACGTATCCCAGGCTAATAAAGTCGCAATAAATAGGGTTAAAACTTCCCCAAGGTTGGCAGCCATTAAATATTGGATGGCTTTTTGAATATTTGAAAAGACTTTTCGGCCTTCTTCAACAGCCACAACAATTGTCGCAAAGTTATCATCGGCTAAGACCATATCCGATGCCCCTTTTGATACTTCAGTTCCGGTAATCCCCATACCAATTCCGATATCGGCTTGTTTTAAGGATGGCGCATCATTCACTCCATCACCGGTCATCGCAACGACTTTACCCGCTTGTTGCCAAGCTTTGACAATGCGAACTTTATGTTCTGGCGATACCCGCGCATAAACAGAGTATTGCGTAATTTTGCTAGCAAATTCTTCTTCGGACATTTGGTTTAATTCTGCCCCAGTTAAAACAGCCGCATCATCGCCTGGTTGAATAATACCAAGACGTCCAGCAATTGCTTCGGCCGTGTCGCGGTGGTCACCTGTAATCATAATTGGACGAATACCGGCTTCTTTGGCTACCCTTACGGCACCGGCTGCTTCCGGACGCTCTGGGTCAATCATTCCGACTAAACCAGCAAAGGTTAAGCCGTTTTCTAATTCTTCGGAGGTCAATTCACTTGGTAAAGCATCGACATATTTATAAGCCGTTCCTAAAACACGTAACGCTTGTTGCGCCATGTTTTTATTGGCTGCTAAAATCGTTGCTTTGGCTTCTTCGGTCATCGTTGACACTTGCGCGTTATTTAAAAGATCCGTCACACGGTTTAATAAAACATCGGGTGCCCCTTTAACCGCCACTAAGTAACGACCGTCGGCTAATTGATGCACGGTACTCATTAATTTACGATCAGAATCAAATGGTAAGTCGGCAACACGTGGTTCTGCTTTGACTGCTTCACGTACGTCAAAGCCTAAATCTAAACCAAACTGAATTAATGCCGTTTCCGTTGGATCACCAATCAAATCGCCGGCTTTACCAAAGCGAGAATCGTTGGCATAGTTCATCACTTTAACGGCCATTGTATCGGTTGGTAATTGGTCTTTGATGTCATATTGGTGGCCGTCTACGTATAATTTTTCCACCGTCATTTGGTTTAACGTTAAGGTACCGGTTTTATCTGAAGCAATAATATCCGTTGCTCCCAGCGTTTCAACCGCTGGTAATTTACGAATCATCGCATTTCTTTTGGCCATGACTTGCGTTCCTAAAGCCAGGATAATCGTCACAATCGCTGGTAACCCTTCTGGAATCGCCGCTACTGCTAGTGAAATTGATGTTAAGAGCATTTCAACCCAGCCTTGGCCATTTAACATGGTCCCAACAAAGAACATCACAACCGCAATTGCTAAAATCGCGTAAGTTAAGAATTTTCCTAATTGGTTTAAGTTGCGTTTTAACGGAGTTTCTGTTTCGTCTGCATTCGCTAACATATTGGCAATTTTCCCAACTTCGGTATTCATGCCCGTATAAACAACAATCCCTTTTCCACGACCGTAAGTAACGTTACTATTCGAAAAAGCCATGTTGACACGGTCGCCAATCCCAACTTCTGTATCTTCTAACACCGTTAGGTATTTTTCAACTGGAACCGATTCTCCGGTTAAGGCTGCTTCTTCGATTTTTAACGTGCTGACTTCAAATAAGCGGATATCGGCCGGAACCACATCACCGGCTTCTAATAAAACTACATCCCCGGGTACTAAGTCATGACTATTAATCGTCAAGCTATGCCCATCACGTAAAACGTGGGCATTCGGTGTCGACATTTCCTTTAGCGCTTCGATTGCTTGTTCTGCTTTATTTTCTTGAATAACACCCATAATGGCGTTAATCACTACCACCGCTAAAATAATAATGGCATCGACCCATTCACGGTGACCTTCTGCATTTGGTACCATCGCTGAAATGGCAGCGGCCGCTATCAAGACCACAATCATTAAATCTTTAAATTGGGCCAATAATTTTTGGAGCATCGTCGTTTTTTTGCCTTCATCAAGCTCATTTGAACCATACTCAGCTAAACGTTTCTTCGCTTCTCCTTCTGATAATCCATCTTGAGAAGTTCCGAAAGTTTTCATAACTTCTTCTTGCGTTTGCGTAAAAAACGCTTGGTGTAGCTGTTCTTTTTTTGTTTGTTCTGTTGACATTTTCTTCCTCCTTCATAATTAGTTGACACAAATCTATTTTTTATCAAAAAAAATAGACTTGTGTATGTGCAACACATACATAAGTCTCACTAATTAAGGCAACACCAGAAAATCAATTCGGCTGGTGATGTTGCCACAGCTATTGTATGCTGCCAGTTACTCCCCTATGAACAAAAAAATAATTACTAAACATAGTATACAAGATACCGACCTCTTTTGACAACTGATTTGTAAATTTTTCAGAAAAAACTCACAAATCAATCATGCGGATTTTTGTGATATTTTTATATAGCGATAAATCTTCCATCACTTTGGGGTAAGTCATGCCTTTTGGGAGATCAATCGTATAGATATTCGTGTAAATTCGATAATCATCCACAAAGTCTACATTGAAAATAACATCGCCCACTCTGATTTTGTTTTCAACAAAATAATTCATTATAAATTCTTTCGTTTCCTCACGGTGAATATAACGAATTTCGATTTTCTTTAATGTGCGGATATTAATGACTTTTTTAACGACCAATAACGCAAATAAAACACCAATAAAGCTACTAATTGCAATCGTATAATAGCCCATTCCAATGGCTAGTCCTAATCCTGCGACTGCCCAAATTGAAGCCGCCGTTGTTAGACCACGAATTGAGCGATCGGAAACAATAATCGTACCTGCCCCTAAAAAACCAATTCCACTGACCACTTGCGCAATCAAGCGGGCTTGATCTGAACGAATAACGGTGGCTAACTCTGGGTAAGCTATCGCGTAATTTAAAGCCGAAGCTGCAATTTGAACTTGAATCAAAGCAATGACCGTTGAACCAATACAGACTAAAATATGGGTGCGTAAGCCAGCTGGTTGATTGCGGTATTCTCTTTCCATCCCGATGCCACCACCGATGATTAACGACAAAATTAAGCGAAAAACAATTTCAACAAGTGTTAATTCTAATTCCATTTTTCTCTCCTTTTTAAAACCGAAAAAGCCAGTAACATCCATTACTGACTTTTTTACGAACAAAC
>CAYNOA010000213.1:0-3009 GCA_964398695.1 uncultured Enterococcus sp.
AGGTTGAATATTATCGACATGTCCATTGCCTGAAGTAGCGTAACGAACATGACCAATCGCTGCATTCCCTTTTAATTTATTGATTTTTTTCTCATCGGCAAAAACTTCAGAGAGTAAGCCTAAACCACGGTAACCTCTTAGGTAGCCTTCTTCGTTTGAAACAATGCCAGCGCCTTCTTGGCCGCGATGTTGTAAATTATGTAGACCAAAGTAGGTGACGTGGGAGGCTTCATTATGCCCCCACACGCCAAAAATCCCACATTCTTCATTTAAACTTCTTACTTCAGTAGGCATGCAATCGCGCCCTCCCATAACTGTTTCGCTACTTGTGTCTTGGTTTGAATCAAACCATCGTTTGCTTGAATATTCAGTTCACCACTTGCAGTTACTTCACCAACTTTTGTTGCTAAATTGCCAGCTAATGCTTCAAAGGTTACTTGATTTTCAGGTTTCACACTTAACACAAAACGTGATTGCGTTTCTGAAAATAGTTCTTCTTTAGGTAAATCAAGCGTCACGTCCACACCAAGATTTTTACCAAACGCACTTTCCGTAATGGCCACTGCCAAGCCACCTTCTGCACAATCATGGGCACTAGCAACTAAGCCTTTTTGAATGGCGTCTAAGACGAAAGCTTGATTTTGCTTTTCTGTTGCTAAATCAAAGTCCATTAATTTCCCTTCAATTTTACCGAGTTGCATTTTTTGCAATTCACTTCCGTTGAAGTCCGCTTTTGTTTCTCCGACAAGGTAAATCAAATCGCCCACTGCTTTAAAATCTTGTGTGGTAATATGGGCAAGATCTTCAATTAAACCAACCATCCCAATGACTGGAGTTGGGTAAATCGCCTGTCCATCTGTTTCATTATACATGGACACATTGCCTGAAATAACTGGGGTATCCAACACACGACAAGCTTCAGCAATCCCATCTGCGGAAGTCCATAATTCCCAGAAAACTTCGGGCTTATCTGGCGAGCCATAGTTCAAACAGTCCGTAATCGCTAATGGTTGGCCGCCAGAAGCAACGATATTACGCGCGGCTTCAGAAACGGCAATTTGGCCACCTATTTCTGGATTTAAGAATAAATAACGACTATTACAATCGGTACTCATCGCTAGAGCTTTATTGGTTCCACGTACACGAAGTACCGCTGCATCGCTCCCTGGACGAACGACAGTATTGGTCCGGACTTGACTATCATAAGTTTCATAAACGACTTTTTTCGATGCAATCGTTGGTTGTTGTAATAAATCAATTAAAGTTTGCGTCGCATCGGTCACTTCCGGCACAAAATTAGGCATCGCCGCAAACTCTTTGATTCGAGCGGGTTCTTCATAAGCTTTGTAATAGGTTGGTGCATCTTCTGCTAAAGCGTCAACTGGCAAGTTTGCCACTTCTTGTCCATGGTGGTACAAACGATATAAACCATCGTCCGTCACTTCACCAATCGTTACGGCATCTAATTCATATTTTTCAAATAAATCGACCACTTCTTGCTCGCGCCCTTTATGCACACAAATTAACATCCGCTCTTGTGATTCTGAAAGCATCATTTCATAAGGCGTCATATTCGTTTCACGTTGTGGCACGTCGTCTAAATAAAGTTTTAAACCAGAACCAGCTTTTGAAGCCATTTCTGAACTTGATGAAACAAGACCGGCTGCACCCATATCTTGAATTCCAACCAATAAATCACTATGATCTAAAATCAATTCAAGACAGGCTTCCATTAATAATTTTTCCATAAATGGATCACCTACTTGAACCGCTGAACGTTGTTGCTCTTCGCCTTCAGTAAATTCTTCAGAAGAAAAAGTCGCCCCGTGGATGCCATCGCGTCCTGTTTTGGCTCCCACATACATAATGGCGTTGCCGACCCCTTTAGCTTGACCTTTTTGAATATCTTTATGGTCAATTAAACCCACACACATTGCGTTAACCAATGGATTTTTTTCGTAACAAGAATCAAATTGAATCTCACCACCGACTGTTGGAATGCCGATACAGTTACCATAACCACCAATTCCAGCAACAATTTCTTCAAATAAATATTTTGTCCGATCGTTATCTAATTCGCCAAAACGTAAAGAATTCAACATCGCAATTGGACGGGCACCCATACTAAAGATATCACGAATAATCCCACCAACACCCGTTGCCGCCCCTTCATAAGGTTCAACGGCAGATGGGTGGTTGTGACTTTCGGCCTTAAAAACAACCGCTTGGCCATCACCAATATCAACAATCCCGGCGCCTTCACCTGGACCTTGTAAGACTTGTGGACCCGAAATTGGGAACTTTCTTAAAACCGGCTTTGAGTTTTTATATGAACAGTGCTCACTCCACATGACAGAAAAAAGACCTGTTTCAGTATAATTTGGCAAGCGATCTAAAATATCTTCTGAAATCATGCGATATTCTTCGTCTGTTAAACCCCATTCCGCATAAATACGTTTTTCTTTAATTTCTTGAGGAGTTGGCTCCTTTACTTTCATCATCTATTCCGTCACCTTTCCAAAATTCTTTAGCATCGAAGCAAAGAAGCGTTTGCCGTCGACTGACCCTAATAATTCTTCCATCGCACGCTCAGGGTGAGGCATCATTCCTAAAACATTCCCTGCTTTATTGGTAATACCGGCGATATTTTCTAAACTACCATTCACATTTTCAACATATTTAAAAGCGATTTGGTTATTTTCTTCCAATTCCGCTAAAGTCGCTTCGTCACAATAATAACTGCCTTCGCCATGCGCGATTGGCAATTGAATAATTTCATTTTCCGCATATTCGGTTGTAAAATGTGTTTGATTGTTTACGACTTGAATCGGTGTCGTTTTACACATGAAATGTAGCGAATCATTTCTTTTTAGAACGCCCGGTAATAGTCCCGCTTCGGTTAAAACTTGGAAACCGTTACATGTTCCAAAAACAGGTTTGCCTTCTTCAGCAAAACGAACCACTTCATTCATAATATTAGAAAAACGAGCAATCGCACCACAACGCAAG
>CAYNOA010000213.1:3019-3549 GCA_964398695.1 uncultured Enterococcus sp.
CATATGAGAAACCACCAGGAAGCAGTACACCATCAAAACCGGCTAGACTGGTTGCATCGTGACGAACATATTCCGCCTCTGCCCCCATCACATCTTTGATCGCCCATAGTAAATCAAGGTCACAGTTCGAACCTGGAAAAACAATGACAGCAAATTTCATGTTAAGCTTCCTCCATTTTTTGAATTTCATAGCGATACGTTTCCATATTCACGTTCGCTAATAATTTATCACACACTTCTTCAACCATCGCTTCCACTGATTTGTCACTTGCTGCAATCTTCATTTCAAAATATTTACCAATCCGGATTTCTTCTACTTCTGTATAACCTAAACGATGAACCGCCCCTTTAACTGCTTCTCCTTGAGGATCCAATACTGATTCTTTATACGTTACATATACTTTAACAAAATACATTTTTCATTCTCCTTCATAAATAAATATTTTATCAGTGATGTTTAATCAAGATGATTGTAACAACTAATTTTTTTATTCACAATTAAATATTTACATTTTAATCAAATTCTCTTA
>CAYNOA010000214.1:0-3547 GCA_964398695.1 uncultured Enterococcus sp.
AGAAGAACGAAAAAAAACATTTGACTTTTCTGACCCTTATTTTGATAGCGGCATCCAAATGGCCATTCAAGCAACAGAGGAAACGATCAAAAGTTACGCAGATTTAAACGGAAAAACGGTCGGCGCCAAAGTCGGAACTGAAAGTGCCACTTTTTTAGAAGAAAACCAAGAAAAGTATGGCTATAAAATAAAAGTTTACGAAGACGCAACCGGCCTTTATGGTTCTTTAAAAAACGGTACATTGGCTGCTATTTTCGATGATTTCCCTATTTTAGGTTACGCCATTAACCAAGGAGAAGCTTTTAAGTTAGTTGGACAGCCGGAAAAAGGTAACTCTTATGGCTTTGCTGTTAAAAAAGGCGAAAATATCGAACTATTAGAAAAATTTAACGCAGGCTTAAAAGCACTCAAAGAAAGCGGCGAATATGAACAAATTATCAACACTTACATTGTTCAAACGGCCGATGACCATCCTGCTGAACAAACGATGAAAAAAATCGAACCAAAAAAAGAGCTTTATCTTATCGCAAGTGATTCCGCTTTTGCGCCATTTGAATTCAAAAATGACCAACAAAAATATGTAGGTATTGATGTTGATTTGTTGAATCGCGCAGCCCAAATGCAAGGATTTAATATCCAATTTAACCACATCGGTTTTTCCGGTGCGGTTCAAGCCGTAGAAAGTAACCAAGCGGACGCAATGATTGCTGGTATGACCATTACCGAACAACGAAAACAAGTATTTGATTTTTCAACCCCTTATTTCGATAGCGGCATTCAATTGGCTGTTAAAGAAGGCAACCATACCATCAAAAGTTATGCTGACTTAAGCAAAAAGAAAGTCGGCGCCAAAGTTGGGACCGAAAGCGCCGATTACTTAGAAGCCAACAAAGAAAAATACGGCTATACAATTAAATACTACGATGCAGCAGATCAGTTATATGATGCCTTAAGAGTCGGTGCCATCGATGCGTTAATGGACGACTATCCAGTTATTGGTTACGCTATCGGCCAAGGACAACAGCTAGAAACCCCGATTGCACGTGTTTCCGGCGGGCAATATGGCTTTGCTGTTAAAAAAGGGCAAAACCCTGAACTCATTGAAATGTTTAATGAAGCGATTGCTGAAATGAAACGAACCGGTGAATATGACGAAATTTTAGCTCGTTACATCCAAGATGGCAAACCACAAGAAAAAGCAATCGACGAATCAACATTCTCCGGTTTATTGAAAAATAATTATAAAATTTTACTTACTGGACTTGGCAAAACAATTGCGCTTGCTCTGATTTCATTTGCCTTAGCCTTAGTTGTCGGAATTATTTTTGGTTTAATGAGTGTTTCGCCAATTAAATCATTACGATTGATTGCTTCAATCTATGTCGATGTCATTCGAGGAATCCCGATGATGGTGCTTGCTTTATTTATCTTCTTCGGGCTGTCTGACGCCATTGGTATGACCATCCCTGATTTTGCAGCGGCCATTATCACCTTAACGCTAAATGCTAGTGCTTATATTGCTGAAATTGTGCGTGGCGGGATTAATGCCGTACCTGCGGGGCAAATGGAAGCTGCCCGTAGTTTAGGTCTACCTTACATGCGGACAATGCAAAAAATCATTTTACCGCAAGCAATTAAAATTATGATTCCGTCATTTATCAACCAATTCGTCATTTCATTAAAAGATACGACGATTATTTCAGTTATCGGCGTGGTTGAATTGTTACAAACAGGTAAAATTATCGTTGCGCGTACGATGCAAACAACCAATGTCTATTTAATCATCGCCATTATGTACCTTGTCGTGATTACTATTTTGACAAAATTAGCGAAAAAATTGGAAACGAAGGTGAACTAATTGACTGAAAAAATTAAAGTTCAAAACTTAGTAAAAAAATACGGTGAAAATACCGTTTTAAATGACATTAGCGTTTCGATTAATGAAGGTGATGTCGTTTGTATCATTGGCCCGTCTGGCTCGGGCAAGTCAACTTTTTTAAGATGCTTAAATCGACTTGAAGAAACTTCAGCAGGTACGATTTTGATTGATGGCGAAAGTTTAACCGGAGAAAATACCAATTTAAATCAAATTCGGCAACATATCGGGATGGTTTTCCAACACTTTAATCTCTTCCCTCATCTTTCAGTCTTAGAAAATATTATTCTAGCACCGATGGACTTAAAAAAAATGCCTCGAAAAGAAGCCGAAGCATTGGCATTAAAACTGCTCGATAGCGTAGGACTAGCAGATAAAAAAGACGTCGCGCCTGATAGTTTATCTGGCGGACAAAAGCAACGAGTGGCCATTGCACGGGCTTTAGCGATGCAACCAGATATTATGCTTTTTGACGAACCAACTTCGGCGCTTGACCCAGAAATGGTTGGTGATGTTTTAAATGTCATGAAACGTTTAGCAAAAGATGGCATGACAATGGTGATTGTTACGCATGAAATGGGCTTTGCTAAAGAAGTCGCTAATCGCGTGATGTTTATTGACGGCGGCAACTTTTTAGAAGATGGGACACCTGAACAAATCTTCAATAACCCAACAAATGAACGAACCAAAGACTTCTTAAATAAAGTCTTGAATATTTAACGAGAGACAAACATCGTGCTAGCAGTAGCTTATTTCCAAAGGAGCTACTGTTGGCGCAATGTTTGTTTTTTAGTTTAACCAATCGCATTGTCAGTGAGCGGACCTTTAATTAATGGAGCAGTAACCCCCTTTATTTTTACATTCTCCAACCAATCTTTTGGGAAAGAAATCCCTTTATCTTTTAATCCAAGCATTTTTCTAGTATTATTGCCCGTGAAGCTTCACGCCTGATTCGTGTTTGTTTTAGTCGACTATCTTTTATCCGTTTGAGGCCTTTTTTGTTGAAAAAAAATTAAAAAAATGTTGATGGAGAAGTCTCTATGAGATTTCTCCATCAACACCAAATATTATACAGCCAAAAAAAATCGATTAGGCCTTTTCCTAGACCTAATCGATTTTTTACTTACTACATAAATAAATCGGTGTTATTTCTTTTTGTTTCCACCAAAGGCATCTTTCACTTTATCAAAAAAACCTTCTTGGTTTTGCTCTTGTGGTTCATGCCCACTCGCTTTAGCAAACGCTCGTAACGCTTCTTTTTGACTTTCGCTTAAGTTTTTCGGTGTAATTAATTTCACCGTCACCTGTTGATCACCCGTGCCACCACCACGTAAACGCGGTGCTCCTTTGCCACGCAAACGGAATTTCGCCCCTGTTTGTGTGCCTGCTGGAATTTTCAGCTTCACATCTCCATGGACAGTCGGTACATTGACTTCATCCCCTAAAGCCGCTTGGACAAAGTTCAAAGGCAATTCATAGTAGATTTCAGAGCCTTCACGATCAAAAATCGAACTTTCTTCGACATAAAAGACCACATATAAATCACCATATGGTCCACCATTTACGCCTGCTTCTCCTTGGTTTGCTAGACGCATTTGTTGGCCGTTTTCAACTCCGGCTGGTACATTAACTTTGACTTTGTGGTTTTTCTTTTCATGACCAGATCCATGG
>CAYNOA010000215.1:0-2435 GCA_964398695.1 uncultured Enterococcus sp.
AAACAAAAGAGCAAGCCAGACCGCTTAGGCCAGTCAAAAGAAAACAAGTTGGTCTTTTTGGCGGGAATTTCAATCCCGTTCACTTGGCGCATTTAATCATCGCAGATCAAGTTGGGCAAGCGCTTGGGTTAGATAAAGTTTGCTTAATGCCCTCTTATTTGCCCCCCCACGTAGATGCGAAAAAAACGATTGATGCGAATCACCGTTTAAACATGTTAGAGTTAGCCATTGAAGATAACCCGCTGCTTCAAGTTGAAACTATTGAGTTGCAGAGGCAAGGGAAAAGTTATACCTATGATACAATGGTTGCTTTGATTGACCAAAATCCTGATACCGATTATTATTTTATTATTGGTGGCGATATGGTGGATTATTTGCCGACTTGGTATCGCATCGATGAATTACTTCAATTGGTCCAATTTGTGGGCGTAAAAAGACCGAGTTATCCAGTTGAGACAAACTACCCAGTAATATGGGTCGATGTGCCTTGGTTTGATTTGAGTTCAACGCTGATTCGTAATAAAATTCAAGCGGGCTGCTCGGTCAATTATTTTTTACCAAAATCCGTGATCAAATATATCAAAGAGGAGGGCTTATATCTTGAAACAATCTAACCAAGAAAACCCAAGCTTTCCTCAACGGCAAGAGTTAATCCAAAAAATTCAAGGACGAATGAGTCAAAAGAGGTGGCAACACGTACTTGGCGTAGAAGAAACGGCGATAGCTTTGGCAAAAAGATATCATGGGGATGTGTTAAAAGCGCAAATCGCAGCCCTCGTCCATGATTACGCAAAAGAACGGAGCGATGCCGAGTTTCAAACAGTCATTCAAACGCAAAATTTTGATTTGGCCTTACTAGATTGGAACAATGCTATTTGGCATGGCATCGTGGGGACGTATTTTATCCAAAAAGAATTAGGCATTGTTGATCCAGACATTTTACAAGCCGTTGCTTACCATACTACCGGAGCAGCCGAAATGACTTTGCTAGATAAAATTATTTATGTGGCAGACTACATTGAACCAGGTCGCGATTTTCCAGGAGTCGATCAAGCTCGTCAACTTGCCAAGCTTGATTTGGATCAAGCCGTGTCCTTGGCGACGAAACAGACACTCAAGCATTTAATTGCAAAAGAACAAAGTATTTATCCAAAAACAATTGAGACCTACAATCGTTGGGTCGCTAAATTTCAAGGAGGAGATTCTCATAGATAGTCAAAAGATTTTAGAAATAGCAGTGAAAGCAGCCGATAGTAAGCGTGCAGAAGATATTATGGTCTTAGAAGTAAAAGAAATTTCGTTATTAGCAGATTATTTCATGATTTGTTCAGCGAATACGGATCGTCAAATTTCAGCCATTGTGGATGAAATTATTGAGCAAGAAGAAAAAGCGCAAGTCGAAATCAAACGGATTGAAGGAAAAGATGGCGGCAAATGGATTTTAATTGATTTAGGTGACGTCATCGTGCATGTTTTTAATACGAATGAGCGCGCCTTTTATAATTTAGAGAAATTATGGTCGGATGCACCTTTAGTTTCATTAACAGACTGGATTGTAGACTAGTTATGGCCTACGAAACCTTTGCTTTTGTCTACGATGAAGTTATGGATACAAGTCTTTATCAACGTTGGTTAGACTTTTCAATTGGCCACTTGCAAGAAAAAAAAGAAGTATTAGAACTGGCCTGTGGAACGGGTGCATTGGCAGTTGCATTTGCTAAAGAGGGCTTTAACGTGACGGCTCTTGATTTATCCGAAGAAATGCTAATGATTGCCAGTGAACGGGCGCAAGAAAATGAAGTCAATGTCCAATTTGTCTTAGGTGATATGCTTGATTTAGCCGAAGTTGGTTCTTATGAAGCGGTGACTTGTTTTTCAGATTCGATTTGCTATATGCAAGATGAAATGCAAGTGCAAGAAGTCTTTGATGGGGTGTATCAATTGTTAGAAGCTGACGGAATTTTCATTTTTGATGTGCATTCCACGTACCAAATGGATGAAGTTTTTCCAAACTATAGTTATCACTATCAAACGGATGACTTTGCTTTTTTATGGGATAGTTATCCAGGGGAAGAAGAACATAGTGTCGAACATTTCCTAACTTTTTTCGTTAAAAATGAAGAAGGATTGTTTATCCGTGAAGATGAATTACATCAAGAAAAAACGTATCCGTTAACTGCTTATCAAATGATGTTAGAAAATGCTGGGTTTCAAAAAGTCGAAACTTATGCAGATTTTATTGATAGTGAACCCAATGAAAAAAGCCGTCGCTGGTTCTTTGTTTGTCAAAAATAAGTTAAAAGGGATAAAAGGGGAAGCATCTTTTTATCTCTTTTTTGATTAGAAGGTGAAAAAATGCAGGCCTGTGGATTAATTGTTGAATATAACCCTTTTCATAATGGGCATTTATATCATGCGAAAAAAGCACGCGAGTT
>CAYNOA010000215.1:2445-3542 GCA_964398695.1 uncultured Enterococcus sp.
GTCTGGCGCACAAGTAATAGTGGCTGTAATGAGTGGGAATTTTTTACAAAGAGGCGAACCGGCGCTGGTTGATAAGTGGCAAAGAGCCCAAGCGGCTGTGGCTAATGGCGTTGATTTAGTTATTGAATTGCCTGTTGAATGGGCGGTGCAAGCGGCTGATTATTTCGCGTATGGGGGCATTCAATTATTAAGTGCAATTGGCTGCCAAAGTGTTTGTTTCGGCACGGATGCGGACAATCCATTTGATTATCAGGCGTTTGGTCAGCAATACTACACGCAAAAAGTGCAAATCGACGCTGCCTTTAAACAAACAAGTTCAGAAAATCTTTCTTACTCACAAAAAATGGCCCAAGTATTACCAAGGTTTTTCCCCCAATTAGGAACCGATAAATTTTCTCCTAACCACATTTTAGGCATGAGTTATGCCTACCAAAATGCCCGACTGAAACAACCGATGACCTTGCTAGCATTGCCACGTAAAAATAGTCAGTACCATTCACTAGAAATGATCGGTAATATCGCAAGTGCTACAGCGATTCGCCAAGGAGTACAGCAAGGACTAGATGTGAGTGAAGTTATACCATTAGCCACACAACAAATACTAAAGCAGTATACTGTTGCTTGGTCTGATTATTGGCCACTTTTACAATATCGAATTACGAGTACTTCCTTAGAGGAGTTAAAAGCAATTTACCAAATGACTGAAGGCTTGGAATATCGATTGAAAAAATATATCCACCAAGCCACCAGTTGGGTGCATTATTTAACGCTACTTCAAACAAAAAGGTATACCAAAACGCGAATACAACGCTTGCTGTGTTATGTTTTATTAAATATAAAAGAAACTGAAATCCAACAAGCGTGGCAACAAATACCTGTGCAAATACTGGGCTTTACTCAAGTAGGAAAAGATTACTTAAGAGCAATCAAAAAAGATTGCCCTTTACCGATTCTTTCAAAAGTGAATGCCAAAATAGCAGAAGAATATCCTTTAATGATTCGTAGCAATCAAATTTATCAAATGGGCAATGCAAAAATAGCGGAACAATTATTTGGTCGTTATCCGCCTCAAGGATAATTTTTATTAAAAATACTTC
>CAYNOA010000216.1:0-3523 GCA_964398695.1 uncultured Enterococcus sp.
TCAATTGCAGTGATGGCGGAATTGGATTTGGGGCAAAGGCACAAATCAATCACTGTTTGGGCTAAAGGAATTCTGGCTTCGGGCAACCCAATTTTTTCGGCGGCCAATATCGCATTGACCGTCCGACTAGCAGCACTTGGATTGGCAAGTCCAATATCTTCATAGGCAACCACTAATAAACGACGACAAATAATTGCTAAATCCCCAGCTTCAACGAGGCGCGCTAAATAATGGAGCGCCGCATCGACATCACTGCCCCGAATCGATTTTTGAAAAGCCGAAATTACGTCATAATGCGCATCGCCATCTTTGTCATGGGTTAGCGATTTTCGTTGAACGCATTCTTCAATAATCGCTAGTGTTAAATGAATGCTTCCAGCACTATTTTTGGGGGTCGATTTAGCCGCCAGCTCAAGCCCATTTAAGGCACTACGCAAATCGCCATTGGTCGCGCGGCTCAAATGTAAAAGGGCCTCTTCATCGAGTGTAATCGGCAAGTTGCCAAGACCAACTGCTTGGTTCGTCAATGCTTTTTGAATGGCCAATTGAATGTCGGTTTCATTTAAAGGAAAGACCTCAAAAATTTGCGTTCGTGAACGAATCGCCGGATTAATTGTAATATAAGGATTTTCAGTGGTGGCGCCGATTAAAATAATGCGACCACTTTCAAGGTGCGGCAACAAGAAATCTTGTTTTGTTTTATCCAGTCGATGGACCTCGTCTAGGAGTAAAATAACGGTGCCGCTCATCTTAGCTTCTTCGGCGACAACTTGTAAATCTTTTTTACTATCAGTGGCCGCATTTAGTATCCGAAAAGCGTAGTGGGTTGAGCCAGCAATCGCGCTAGCAATACTGGTTTTTCCTGTTCCCGGTGGCCCGTATAAAATCATTGAAGAAAGCATTTTAGCCTCAACCATGCGCCGGATAATTTTCCCCGGACCAACTAAATGACTTTGACCAACAATATCTTCGATGGTTTGGGGCCGCATCCGATAAGCCAGTGGTTTTTGCATGTGAAACCTCCTTTTTCTCTTTCGTTATTTTTGCTAAGAAAATTGTTGCTGAGACAGCTATAGTATAACACAAGCCAATCTTTCGTAGGCTTTTTCAAATCAAAGTGATTCTTTATGGCGTATTCACAAAGAATTGTGTATTATTAGCCATAGGTGATGAGAGTGAATGAAGCCATTGAAATTTTTCAAACAAAATCGACAGAAGAAATCGCCCAATATTTAGTGGGCATGTACTTGGAACATGATACGCCTTCCGGGAAAATGGGTGGCTATATTGTCGATTGTGAAGCCTATTTAGGACCAGAAGACGAAGCCGCCCACAGTCATGGCATGAAAAACACGCCGCGCTTAAAGGCCATGTATGATCAGCCAGGTACGATTTATTTATATAGCATGCATACTCATTTAATTTTAAATATGGTCACGCAAGCTAAAGGAATGCCCCAAGGAGTAATGATTCGCGGACTGGAACCGGTTGAAGGCTTAGAACAAATGGAAGAAAATCGCCAGAAAAAAGGCAAAGAATTGTCGAATGGCCCTGGGAAATTGGTGGCCGCTTTAGGGATTGATCAAAGCTTGTATGGGCAATCAATTTTTTCGAGTGCCCTTCATCTGGTACCAGCCAAAAAAAGAACCCCGCAACACATTGGGCGCTTACCGAGAATTGGGATTCCTAATAAAGGGCAATGGACCGAAATGCCCTTGCGCTTTATTGTGTCTGGTAACCCCTATGTCACGAATATCCGTAAAAGTCAACTGGCTGAAAACAACGGTTGGCAATAAAATAAATAAGAAATAGAAATGAGGCCAAAAACATGGCAAAAGAAACGATGCTAACATTTTTAGACACACAATTAAATAAAAAAATGAGCGATTACGAAGTAGCGATTGATTGGGACCCCAAAAACCACACCATTGAATTGGTTTTTTTATTGTTTGCCCAAAATAAAGAACAGTGGCAAATTGATGATGCTAGTGGGGTAGAAACGCAAGAAGAAGTGATTGAATTTGAGGATGGGATCTTACTTTACCACCCCGGAAAATCGAAATTTGACGCCGAAGATTACTTGGCTTGCCTGCCTTATGAAGGCAAAAAAGGCTTGCCACAAAAAGACTTAGCCGGCTTAGTTGATTATTTGAAAGAAGTGTTAGAACAAGGGACGAGCGATTTAATCGACTTTTTAAGCGATGAAAGCTTAGAAATGTTTGAGCTTCGTTTTGAGGAAGAAAAATACCAAGCAGCGATTGAAAAATATGCCAATGAAACGGCCTATATCCCATACCCAAGCTACTAAAAAGGAGAAAAAGAAAAAAATGAAGTGGAATGAAGTAAAAATTGAAACGGCCAGTGAAGCGGTCGAAGCCATCGCCAATATTTTAATGGAAGCCGGGGCCAGTGGAGTCGCGATTGAAGACGCTTTGGATGTCGAAAATTTCAAGAGTGATGCTTACGGTGAAATGCTAGACCCCACGACTTACACCTCACTTGAAGAAGGAGCGATTGTGATGGCTTATTTTCCTGAAACAATTTTTCTTCCAGAAATATTGCCCTTTATTCAAGCATCGGTAGCAAAATTACCTGAATTTGGTTTAGCAATTGGCAAAAACGAATTAACGGTAAGTGAAGTCGCGGATGAAAACTGGGCAACGGCTTGGAAAAAATATTACCATCCGGTGCGCGTGACCCGCTATTTGACGATTGTCCCAAGTTGGGAAAAATACGAAACGAACGATCCAAATGAAAAAATTATTACTCTAGATCCCGGGATGGCTTTTGGGACGGGAACGCACCCAACGACCAATTTAACGCTACAAGCTTTAGAAGTTTGTTTACGTGGAGGCGAAACGGTCTTAGATGTGGGAACCGGTTCGGGTGTTTTAAGTATTGCGAGTAAGTATTTAGGCGCCAAAGACGTATATGCCTACGATTTAGATGAAGTTGCCGTTCGGGCCGCCAAAGAAAATATGGATTTAAATCCGATTGCCAAAGACGTGGTCGTACAAGCCAATGACTTATTAAAAGGCATTACGCTAGAAGCGGATCTGATTGTCGCCAACATTTTAGCCGATATTATTTTATGGATGATTCCAGATGCTTGGCGCTTGTTAAAACCAACTGGCAAATTCATCGTCTCCGGAATTATTGCGGACAAAAAGCAAATGGTGCTTGATGCGATGCTAGCGCAAGGTTTTGTTGTCGAAGAAATTTTACAACAAAAAGACTGGTTTGCGATTGTTTTAGGCAAAGCTGAGGAAGAATAGGATGCAAAGATATTTTTTAGAAGAGGCTTATCAAAAAAAAGCGAACTATGAAGTCAGTGGTGAAGGCTACCATCATATGATTCGAGTGATGCGCATGGGAATTGGGGCACAAGTCTATTTAGTCTTTGCTAACCAAATCGCGATCATCGCCGAAGTGACTGAAATTTTAGAACAAAGCGTTTATTTAAAAGAAATCGCCAAAGAACAACAAACCAAAGAATTACCAATTCAAGTCACGATTGCTTGTG
>CAYNOA010000217.1:0-3522 GCA_964398695.1 uncultured Enterococcus sp.
TTGGAGTTGTTTGTATTTTTACGTCCTAAAGGACGAGAAAACTTGTAAAGTGGTGTATAGATATTTGAAAAGATACAGTGATAACTGGCAGAAAACACTTCATCCACTCAAAACAAAAAAGCCACTTCAAATTTTCCCTTGAAATGGCTTTAATTTTATCCTGATTAGTTAAAGACCATAAAGCGATCTTCATCTGCCATATAGGCTTTTTCACCAACAGAACCTTCAATGGAACCAAATGGCATTTGGCCAGTTAATTTCCAACTGGCTGGAATGTCCCAAGTTTGCGCGACTTCTTCGTCGACGACTGGATTGTAGTGTTGCAAGCTTGCGCCAATATTGGTTTCGTTTAAGGCTACCCAAACAGAGTGTTGCGCAATCCCAGTTGAATGCTCAGACCAAATTGGGAAATTATCAGCATATAAGGCAAATTGTTCTTGTAAGCCTTTTACGACAGCGGTATCTTCATAAAATAAGATGGTCCCTTTACCTGCCGCAAAACCAGCTAATTTTTGTTTGGTGTTTTCAAAAGCATCGGCGGGTGTTAATAGTTTTAACGCGTCTTCTGTAATTTGCCAGAATTTTTTACTGGCGTCATCAAGTAAAATAACTGCGCGTGAACTTTGTGAGTTAAACGCAGAAGGGCTTTCTTTCACAGCAGCTTGAATTAAATCGGTTAATTCTTGGTTAGATAAATCTACCTGATTGCCGATTGCATAAATTGAACGACGGTTTTTTAAAGCTTTGACAAATTTTGACATATATTTGCTCTCCCTTAAGTATGTGTTTTTTATTTCGGATTCGAACTAATAGCGAAAAATGAAAGCCATTTTTCCAGTGGCTTTTTGTTTTGAATTCCTATTTTCTCATTTCTCTTTTATTACCTCGAATTCGAATTAATCATAAACCATCTTTTTATTTTCGTCAACGAATTAAGCTTGGGGAAAAATCAAAAACCAATTTCTGCTTTTAGAAATTGGTTTTTTGTTTGATTTAAAATGGATTATAAAAGCGACCACCATTGACTTTAAAGAGGGCTAAACTAATTAAAAATAACCCAATGGCACTGAAAATTAAGGTAATATCACGCGCTTTAAACGGCTGTTCGACATACCAGGTCCGCTCTTTTTTTTGACCAAAACGACGCAGCTCCATCGCTGTACTAATGGTTTCAATCCGATCTAAACTTGAAAAAATCAAAGGTACAATAATTTGGGCCGTGCCTTTCATTCTTTGGGTTAATTTACCTTTTTTTGACATTTCAAAGCCACGTGCTTGTTGCGCTTGAGAAATCGCAAAAAATTCGGCTTGAATATCCGGAATGTAGCGTAAGGCGAGCGAAACGGCGTAACTAATTTTGTAGCTGACGCCGATTTTATTCAAACTTGACGCAAATGAACTGGGATTAGTTGTTAATAAAAAAACTAATGCCAAGGGAATCGTGCAAAAATATTTCAAAACTAAATTAAATAAATAAAAAAGTTGCTCTTGCGTCAAAGTAAAGCGGCCAATCCCACTTAAAATAACGGTGCGACTACCATAAAGCTGCACCCCATATTCGGGTTCGAATAAATAAACCGCCACTAAATTTAATACCGAGAAAAAAGCAATAAATTTAATCACAAAAGAAATTTGATGCCATTTAATTTGGGCCAAAGGAAATAAGGCAATCGAAAACAAGCTGACGAAAAATAAAAACCGTGTATCATAAGTCGTCATGCAAGCCACTGAAACGAGCAGTAAAAAAAGCAACTTTGCGGTTGGGTTTAACTGGTGCAAACTCGTTTCACCAGGATGATAACCGAGTGTCTGATGTTCTTTCATCGTTTTTCCCTCGCCTTCTCGACAGCTAAATAAGTTTTGGTAAAGGCCACTGGATCATCCAAACCAATCCGTTTGGCAAAGGTGAACAAACTCGTTTCCTTGAGCGAGGCTTCTGCCACTAGTTCTGGCGTTGTCAGCACTTCAAGCGGGATTTGATCGGCAATTAATTGCCCGCGATTAATCACAAGCGTTCGCTCGCTATACTCAAGCATTAAATGCATATCGTGAGTAATCATCACGATTGTTTTCCCCATGTGATTGAGTTCATCTAAAAATTGCATCATTTCGGTGTAATGCGCGTAGTCTTGGCCAGCCGTTGGTTCATCTAGGATAATCATTTCTGGCTCTAAGACTAAAATCGCCGCAATCGTCACGCGCTTTTTTTGCCCGTAACTCAGGGCGGCTATCGGCCAATGACGAAACGGATAGAGGCCACAAATGGCCAAGGTTTGTTCCACGCGCGCTTTAATCTCAGCTTCCAAAACCCCGCGTAAACGTAAGCCTAGTGCGACTTCATCAAAAATCAGCTTTTGTGAAATCATTTGATTGGGATTTTGCAAGACGTAACCAATTTTATCGGCGCGCTCTTTGATTGAAGCTTTGCTAAAATCATTTGACCCCCATAAAAGGGCACCTTGGGCCGGAACAAAGCCACAAATCGCTTTAAACAAGGTCGATTTACCTGCCCCGTTTTTCCCGACAATCGAGATTTTCTCGCCACGATGAATGGTCGTTGAAAGGTGGTCTAAAACAAGCGGATCTTGTTTTTTATAGCGATAACTTAACTCATTTAAAGTTAGTAAGGGCTGCGTTTTTTTGGTTCGTTCGGCTGGAAGTGGCACGTTTTTTTGCCAAGTGGTTAGTACTTTTTTTAAGTGCTTCCCGGTAACTTGATGAAGATTGGCCAAGTTGCTAACTTGTGTGAAATCAACTCCCGCGGCTTTCATGGCAGAAACATAAAGCGGTGCCCGAATGCCAATTGTCGCTAGTAAATCGCTTTGTAACAAGGCTTCTGGTGTTTCATCGGCGATAATTGCTCCTTCATCAAAGACCAAAATCCGGTCAACGGCACACTCTAAGACATCTTCTAAACGGTGCTCAATGATGAGGATGGTCGTTTGCGTTTCTTGGTGGATTTTTTCAATTAAATGCACAGCTTCTTTCCCCGCACTTGGATCGAGGTTTGCCAGTGGTTCATCAAATAATAAAATCGGGGCTTCATTAATTAACACCCCGGCCATGGAGGCTCGTTGCTTTTGTCCCCCGGATAATTCTTGCGGACGTTTCTTTAAATGTCCCGCAATATCGACGAGTTCGGCCCATTTTACGACTTCTTTTTTCATGACTGCTGGCGCCACCGCATCGTTTTCTAATAAAAAAGCGATATCTTCGGCCACGGTTAACCCGATAAATTGCCCATCCGTGTCTTGTAACACCGTTCCCGTTTGAAAAGAAAGATCAAATAGCGACTGGTCTTGTAATGATTTCCCATAAATCCGGCACTCGCCTTCAATTTTCCCTTCATATTGATTGGGGATGAGGCCATTCATACAATGAGCAAACGTGGATTTTCCACTTCCTGAAGGACCAATCACCAAGATTTTTTCTCCTTCATAAATCGTCAAATTTAAATTTTTCAAAGTGGGTTCGGCTTGACTATGATATTGAAAACTAAATTGATTGAATTCAATGATTGGT
>CAYNOA010000218.1:0-3401 GCA_964398695.1 uncultured Enterococcus sp.
GAAGCGGTGCAATATTTCCGTGAACAAGAAGCTTCGTCTCACTTGCCTTATATCTACTTAAGCGCAGGTGTAAGTTCGAAACTATTTCAAGAAACACTTGTTTTTGCAAAAGAAGCAGGTGCGCAGTTCAATGGGGTTTTATGTGGGCGAGCAACATGGGCCGGAGTCGTGCCAGTTTATATAAAAGAAGGCAAAGAGGCCGCTCGTCAATGGTTACAGACAACTGGGAAAAAACAAATTAATGAATTAAATGCCGTGATTGAAAAAACAGCAACACCATGGCTGAATAAAATTTAAAAAAATAATTGGGGTGGATAAAATGAATCGGGAAGAAATTACTTTATTAGGTTTTGAAATTGTTTCTTATGCTGGTGATGCGCGTTCTAAATTAATGGATGCGCTAAAGGCTGCTCAAGAAGGGAATTATACGCAAGCAGAAGCATTAGTAGAAGGGGCAAATGAGTGTATCGTGGAAGCGCACCGGGCCCAAACAAGTTTACTCCAAAAAGAAGCAGCAGGCGAAGATTTAGCTTTCAGTGTAACCTTGATGCATGGACAAGACCATTTAATGACAACGCTTTTATTGAAAGATTTAATGAAACATCTGATTGAACTTTATAAACGAGGGGAGTAAATGCCAATGAATGCGTTAATTGCACAAATTGAAAAAGGCAAACCGTTTTTTGAAAAAGTTTCTAGAAATATTTATTTACGTGCGATTCGAGATGGTTTTATTGCGGGAATGCCGGTTATTTTATTTTCAAGTGTTTTTCTATTAATTGCTTATGTTCCCAATATTTTTGGTTATTCTTGGCCAAGTAACATCGAAGCGCTGATCATGAAACCGTACGGGTATACAATGGGGATTATTGCCTTACTTGTTGCGGGGACTACGGCAAAATCTTTAACGGATGCGATGAACCGAAAATTAGAAAGTACGAATCAAATCAACTTTCTATCGACCATGTTAGCCGCTATTTCTGGCTTGCTATTATTAGCATCGGATCCAATTGATGGGGGCTTTGCCAATGGCTTCTTAGGAACAAAAGGTTTATTGACCGCTTTTTTAGCTGCTTTTATTACGGTGAACATTTATAAGTTTTGTGTGAAAAATAATGTGACCATTCGCATGCCTGAAGAAGTACCACCGAACATTTCACAAGTTTTTAAAGACGTGATTCCTTTTGCTTTGTCAATCCTTAGTTTATATGTACTAGACATTGTTTTCAGAAATTTCCTTGGGAGCAATGTGGCCGAAGGGATTGGGAAGTTTTTTGAACCCTTATTTACGGCAGCAGATGGTTACCTTGGAATTACGATTATTTTTGGGGCCTATGCGTTGTTTTGGTTTGTGGGCATTCACGGGCCTTCAATTGTTGAACCAGCGATTGCCGCGATTACCTATGCCAATATCGAAACAAACTTTCAATTATTGCAAGCAGGGGAACATGCGAATAAAATTTTGACTTCTGGTACCCAAATGTTTATCGTGACCATGGGGGGAACCGGCGCAACTTTAGTCGTTCCTTTTATGTTCATGTGGTTAACGAAATCAAAGCGGAATAAAGCGATTGGACGTGCCTCGGTTGTCCCGACTTTCTTTGGCGTCAATGAACCGATTTTATTTGGGGCACCGATTGTTTTAAATCCAATATTTTTTGTGCCCTTTGTTTTAACCCCAATTGTCAATGTCTGGGTTTTCAAATTTTTCGTTGATGTTTTAGGAATGAATAGTTTTAGTGTCAACTTACCATGGACAACACCGGGGCCGTTGGGCATTATTATGGGGACAGGCTTTGGTTTATGGTCCTTTGTTTTAGCGGCGGCTTTAATTGTAATTGATGTTATCATTTATTATCCTTTCGTGCGTGTTTACGATGAACAAATTTTAGCCGAGGAAAAATTAGATGTCGATGCAAAAGTAACTAACGTCGTACCAACCAAAGAAGCAACTCCGATTGAAGAAAAAGAAATCGTGGTGCCTCAACTTGTTGAAGAAACGAATGTATTAGTCTTGTGTGCGGGTGGTGGAACGAGTGGGTTATTAGCAAATGCTTTAAACAAGGCGGCTAAAGAATACGATGCACCTGTTAAGGCTGCTGCGGGTAGTTATGGTGCCCACATGGATATCTTAAAAGATTTCCAACTTGTCATTTTAGCCCCACAAGTTGCTTCCAATTATGAAGATATTAAACAAGACACCGATCGAATAGGCGTGAAATTAGTTAAAACCCAAGGTGGCGAATATATTAAATTGACACGTGATGGTCAAGGGGCCCTTGATTTTGTTCAAGCCCAATTTATAAATTAGATAGGAGCGTATAAATTGAAAAAATTACCAAAAGATTTTATTTTTGGCGGTGCAACAGCCGCTTACCAAGCTGAAGGTGCAACACAATCAGATGGTAAGGGACGAGTTGCTTGGGATACTTATTTAGAAGAAAATTACTGGTATACTGCTGAACCCGCGAGCGACTTTTATAATCGTTATCCAGTTGATTTAAAACTATGTGAAGAGTTTGGTGTAAATGGTATTCGAATTTCGATTGCTTGGTCTCGTATTTTCCCAACGGGGTTTGGTGAAGTCAACCAAAAAGGAGTCGAATACTATCACAAATTATTTGCAGAATGTAAAAAACGCCAGGTAGAGCCTTTTGTCACCTTACATCATTTTGATACACCGGAAACCTTACATTCAAATGATGATTTTTTAAATCGCGAGAATATTGATCATTTCGTGGCCTATGCAGAATTTTGTTTTAAAGAATTTCCAGAAGTTAATTATTGGACAACTTTTAATGAAATTGGCCCCATTGGGGATGGCCAATACTTAGTTGGGAAATTCCCCCCAGGGATTAAGCATGATTTTGCAAAAGTTTTCCAATCGCATCACAACATGATGGTTGCGCATGCGCGCGCAGTGAATCGCTTTAAAGAAGCCGGCTATCTCGGTGAAATTGGCGTGGTTCATGCCCTACCAACTAAATATCCTTTTGATCCAAATAATCCAGGGGATGTTCGGGCAGCGGAGTTAGAAGATATTATCCATAATAAGTTTATTTTAGATGCGACTTATTTAGGAGAATACTCGAAAGAAACCATGGCTGGTGTGACCCATATTTTAGCGGTAAATGGCGGAGCATTAGATTTACGTGAAGAAGATTTTGAGATTTTAAAGCAAGCCAAAGATCGCAATGATTTCTTAGGCATTAACTACTATATGAGCGATTGGATGCGTGAATTTGATGGTGAAACAGAAATTACGCATAATTCGACGGGGGATAAAGGTGGCTCCAAATATCAACTAAAAGGGGTCGGTCGTCGCGAATTTGACGTGGATGTACCTAGAACGGATTGGGATTGGATGATTTATCCAAAAGGACTCTACGATCAAATAATGC
>CAYNOA010000219.1:0-3380 GCA_964398695.1 uncultured Enterococcus sp.
TTCTTCTGGTGTGGCCACTTGCCAAATTTCGACAAAATCATTCACCTCTTGTTCTAGGCGTTGATTGGTCCGCCAGTGTGTCTCAAGCCCATGAAAACTTGGCGAAACTTCCGTTAACTGTGCGGCCTTTTGGTCAAAATAAACCGGGATTTGTTGATCTAAAGCAAATTGCTTCAATAATTGATAAGTTTCTTTTCCTTCAAAAAACAAGTCATGCGTTGCAAATTGACTTTGCGCCTGATCCATGACCACATCGACACAAAGATTCGCTTTCATCATCAAAACTTGTAAGAGCGCGAACTCTTGCGCTGAGAACTTTGAAAAGCCACTTACAATAAATTTCGTTTGCTGAAGAGAATCAAGTAAAGCTTGGGCCCCTTTACCTTCACTGGTTAAAAAATTCGTCAATGAAACAAGCGGTTGCTCGATTTGTAAATCACGTTTGGCTAGTTCTTCTTCATAAGTTAAAAAAATCAATTGTAATTCTTTTAACTTCATTTGAAAATTGGCTTCTTGGGTCGATTGTTTTTTAGTTTCATCCGGTAACATTAAGTTATTCATCTCAATTTTGCCTAATTGAAACTCTTGGTACAACTCAAGTAATTGCGCGATAAACCCTTTTTGATTGACTTCTCGCCGATACAAAACAAGCTGCTCACTTATTTGCGTTAATACTTTACGCATTAAAAGGGTACTTCCAGTTTCATTTAATGCAGGTTTCCCTAAATGGCCGGCACGTTCTAAAAAATACCAAGATAAGCGTTGAAAACTATAAACTTGGCTTTTAATGGTACTGAACGATTGGCTTTCTTCGGCTTCTTTTAAAGCCGTCAAAAGCTCCATCTCGCGTTCAAATTTATTATAGTTTGGTACTAGAAAAAAAACTTCCTGGTCTGGTTCAAGTAACCATTCATTCGCAATTTGAATAAGCGTTGCTTGATGATCAGTACTACTCGTTCCAGTCACAAATTGTAAAGTCACAGCAATTCCTCCTCGTAATTTATTATTGAAACAGATCTATGTGAAGATAAAAAATCTTGCTTTTTTGAAGATACGTCAATTGTAACATAAGCAATCGAAGCTGCCTTTATTTCCGCAAAAAAAGCATTCCTTAAATAACCAAAATCTAAGGAACGCCTCGCTATGGCTGATTTAAAATAATATCAATCGTAGTCCCTTTTTTTAAACGCTTCGATAAAAAAGGCAACAACTCTTCTAGCGATTGAGTAAAGACAAAAAGCGGTAGACGTAAGCCTAAACGAAAAAAATTGACTTTTAAAACTTGATGGGATTCATCATATAAAATAACAACACGGTCAATTTCGTTATATTTCACCCCGCGATTATCCAGTGAGTGAATTACTATTCGGTTTTCTGCCAATCCGCGATTATTGAATAAGTAACTCAGCACCACGAGCGCTGCTAAAAAGCCGGGTACTCCTTCTTGCCAATGATCCACTCGAAGATAAAATAACAAGATGAAAATCGCACTAAAAATCGGCCAAATCATACTTTGATTTTTGTTTCTTTTCGAAACAAAAATCAATTCTCTTCTTAATAAAATGAGATAAATATATAAAATTATTGTAAAAAGAGTGAGCAAAAGATTAAAAATAGACATTTGGTCCTCCTAACTTAACACTTTCTTTTATTTTAACATATTTTAACGAATATCTGCAAAATTCGTCTATCTCTTAACACAATTTACCAAAAGACAGCTAAAAATCGACTTTTACTACGCTTTTTTCATAAAACATTTACGAATAAAAAAAGGACTGTTTTCTTTTCGATTTGCTTTTTTTTTGATAAAATGAAGGAGTAATCAAGATTGTTTGAAAAGGAGTCGTTTTTTATGGGAAATTTATTAAAACAGTTCCAACGCTATACTTTTATTCGTGCATTTGTTTATTTTATTACTGGTTTAATCGCTTGGATTTACCCTGCACAGTTTACAAAAGGCGTAATCTGGATTGTCGCAGGCTATGTTGGTGTGTTAGGTCTCTTAAGTATTTTTTCGGCACTGAAAGAAAAAAAACGTAGCGGGATGATTGGTGTGGAAGTTTATTTAGGCATTTTATTAATCGTCGTCGCCCTTGCCATTTTGGTCTTAACAAAACCACTATTAACATTAACAACGGTGATTATTGGTTTACTCATTGTCTTTAATGGCGCCATGCGTATCATGCAAGCATTTAGTTTCAGAAGTATGAACCAAGCTTTTTTACCTTGGATTTTATATGGAGTAATTTTAGTGGCGGTGGGATTATTCTTAGTCTTCAATGCAGCAACCAGTATTATGACCATTATTGCCGGCATTCTAATTTTTATGGGGATATCAGAAATGATTGGCTACTTCCAATTACGTAAATTGCGCGCATAAATAAGATAGTAACAATGAAAAATTTGCTGCAAATTTGTGCTATTCTCAGCTTATTCCTAAAAAAAGAGACTGAGACTTGCTTTTATCACTGTCCTTGAGACTTTGTTCGAACTTCCTTTCACTCTTCACTATCGTCTAAAATAGAAAATAGAGGGTAAATTCATCCATCGATGAGTCTATCCTCTATTTTCAGTATGTTTTTGGGCTATCCTTTTAAGATGAGTCAAACGTTAAGAGAATCTTATTTTTTTATCATATATTATATACTGCCTAGTATTTTAAAATCAGCTATAGTATAGTAAAGAGTAAGAAAAAGCCTTGAAGGAGGCGATATTAAGTGAAGAAAATCAACGAAGATTCTTGCCATCCAAATGATTTACCAGTCATTTTTGAGTACGATCATCAAGGAAATGTCATTGGTAAAATTTCGATCAACGATTGGAAAGCCAAGAAAGAAGAAGCAGAAAAATTAAACGAAATTGAAATTAAACTTTACCGCGAATCAATTAATTATTATACCAATAAAGAATTTAAGAAAGCAGAAGACCTTCTTTTGTTTTTAATTAAACAAACCGATTTTACGCACTATGAGTACATTGAACGTTTGGCTAACCTTTATCGTCGCCAAGCAAACACTTCAAAAGAAAAAGAACTTTTGCTAAAAGCTAGAAAAAATATGAGCCAAGTCATTGCAAATGAAGGTATTATTCGACGAATTGATAAACGATTAGAAAAAAATGCGAATGTTACAATGAAAGGCAACCTTTCTTTAGTAACTGA
The DNA here is from genome assembly GCA_964398695.1 of uncultured Enterococcus sp. Classification (GTDB taxonomy): domain Bacteria; phylum Bacillota; class Bacilli; order Lactobacillales; family Enterococcaceae; genus Enterococcus_I. The sequence goes on from CAYNOA010000219.1 coordinate 3,161, forward strand.
CTAGATGGAGGATAAAAAATGGGCTTAAAATTTCAACGAGAAGATTCTTTAGATAAAATGTTTGAAGAATTTGCTTTTTTACCAGAAGACTTAGAGAAAAAAGAAGAAGAAAAAAATAAAGCATTGCAACGCTTTTTAGAACCTCAACCAAATAAAATCGAAGAATTCACTAGTGTTGCATTAAAATTTTTATCTATTCCATGAAACAAAAAAGTCCTTT
>CAYNOA010000220.1:0-3345 GCA_964398695.1 uncultured Enterococcus sp.
GCAAATCCAAAAATTAAGAAAACGAAGATGCTTGCGCGTGATTTAGAAAATGAAATTTCAAAATTACAACAAGAATCTGGTTACCCTTATATCATCAATATCGATACCGCTAACCGTACAAACCCTGTGGCTGGTAAAATTATTATGAGTAACTTATGTTCAGAAATCTTACAAGTTCAAGAACCATCTTTAATCAATGATAAGCAAGAATTTGAAGTCTTGGGTACGGATATCAGTTGTAACTTAGGATCAACGAATATTGTCAATTTAATGGACAGTCCTGACTTTGGTAAATCAGTGCGCGCAATGACTCGCGCATTGACCTTTGTGACTGACGCTTCAGATATTGATGTCGTACCTTCCATTCAACATGGAAACCAGATTAATCATACAATTGGTCTCGGTGCGATGGGTCTCCATACTTTCTTTGCAAAAAACCAAATGATGTATGGTTCACCGGAATCGTTAGAATTTACCGATCTTTACTTTATGCTCTTAAATTACTGGACGCTCGTTGAAAGCCATCAAATTGCAAAAGAGAAAAAGATGACTTTCCACAATTTTGAAAAATCGACTTATGCGGATGGTTCTTACTTTGAGTCTTATATCAAAGGCGATTACACACCAAAATCAGACAAAATTAAAGCCCTCTTTAAAGATATTTTCTTACCAAGTGGCGAAGATTGGGCAAAACTAGCTCAAGACGTGAAAAAAGATGGTTTGTATCACCAAAACCGACTGGCGGTGGCACCAAATGGTTCGATTTCTTATATTAATGATACAAGTGCGAGCTTACATCCGATTACCCGTTTAATTGAAGAGCGCCAAGAAAAGAAAATCGGGAAAATTTATTACCCAGCAGCCTATCTTTCAAATGATACGCTTCCATATTACCAATCGGCTTATGATATGGATATGCGCAAAGTCATTGATGTGTATGCAACGGCGCAAAAACACATTGACCAAGGCATGAGTCTAACCCTCTTTATGCGTTCTGAAATGCCAGAGGGTCTTTATGAATGGAAAGAAAATACAAAACAAACAACACGTGATTTAAATATTTTAAGACATTATGCTTTCCATAAAGGGATTAAATCGATTTATTATGTTCGGACGTTTACCGACGACGCCGAAGAAATTGGTAGCAACCAATGCGAAAGCTGTGTCATCTAACCGCTAAGAAAAAACACTAGTGAAGCTAGCGGAGTTTGGCTCCAGCTAGCTTCTTTCTTTGAGAAAAATAATAGGAGGCCTTCTTCCATGACAAACGATACTTATTATCCAGCGATTAACTGGAATGAAATTGAAGATGTAATTGACAAATCCACTTGGGAAAAATTAACGGAACAATTTTGGTTAGACACCCGCATTCCTTTATCAAATGACCTCGATGATTGGCGAACTTTATCCGATAAAGAAAAACAAATGGTCGGCTACGTCTTTGGTGGCTTAACCTTGCTTGATACCGTCCAATCAGAAAGTGGCATGGATCAATTACGGAAAGATGTCCGTACGCCCCACGAGGAAGCCGTATTAAATAATATTCAATTCATGGAGTCCGTACACGCGAAAAGCTACTCTTCCATTTTTAGTACATTGAATACTAAAACGGAAATTGAAGAAATCTTCCACTGGACCAATACGAATGAATTTTTACAAAAAAAAGCGAAAATCATTAATGAAATTTATAAACATGGTACGCCTTTACAAAAGAAAGTCGCAAGTGTTTACCTTGAAACGTTTTTATTTTACTCTGGCTTTTATACACCGCTCCACTATTTAGGGAACAACAAATTACCAAACGTGGCCGAAATCATTAAATTAATTATCCGTGATGAGTCCGTGCATGGTACTTATATTGGCTATAAATTCCAATTAGGCTTTAATGACTTACCGGAAGAAGAACAAGAAAGTTTAAAAGAATGGATGTATAACTTATTATTTGAGTTATATGAAAATGAAGAACGCTATACTGAAGAACTTTACGATGAAATTGGTTGGACCGAAGAAGTCAAAACTTTCTTACGTTACAATGCCAATAAAGCATTGATGAACTTAGGTCAAGACCCCCTTTTCCCAGATACCGCAGACGACGTTAACCCCATCGTTATGAACGGTATTTCAACAGGAACAAGTAATCACGACTTCTTTTCACAAGTTGGTAATGGGTACTTACTTGGAACCGTTGAAGCAATGCAAGAAAGTGATTATTTAATCGGAATGGAATAAGTTGAAAGATTAAAAAAATAAGTGGTACTAGAAGGATTTGGCTTGTTTTTTCCGAAGAAGCGACTTCTGGCACCCCATAAAAATCAGGGACCCTGACTTCATGTCAGGGTCCCTGATTTTTATTTTTAACGCGCACCAACCACCCGATGCGGCAGATACATTTCTTCTAAATACGCTATTTGTTCTGGTGTTAATTTTAAATCAAGTGCCGGTAGCGCATCAAGTAAATGACTTTCTTTCGTGGCACCAATGATTGGAACTGTACAAACTTCTTTTTGTCTAAGCCAAGCAAGCGCTACTTGTGCTCGTTTGACTCCGATACTCTCAGCCACTTCAGCTACACGTTCGACAATAATCCGGTCTTGTTCTAAAGTTTGATCGTACTTTATTTTAGCCGTTTGGTCCGTTAAGGCCCGTTTGGTTTCTCCTTGCCAATCACGAGTTAAACGTCCAGCCGCCAACGGACTATAAGGAGTCAGTGCAATTTTTTGATCTTGACAAAACGGTACCATCTCGCGTTCTTCTTCGCGATAAAGTAAATTTAAATGATTTTGAATAGAAACAAATTTCGTCCAACCATTTTTTTCTGCGACAAATTGCGCCTTCGCAAATTGCCAAGTATACATTGCCGAAGCACCTAAGTAACGAACTTTCCCGGCCTTGACTAAATCGTGTAAAGCGGCCATTGTTTCTTCAATTGGCGTCTGATAATCCCAGCGATGAATGATGTATAAATCAATATAATCCATCCCTAAGCGTGCTAAGCTTTGTTCTACTTGATAAAAAATTTCTTTCCGAGAAAGACCACCACTATTGGGGGCTTTTTTCATCGACATGTATAATTTTGTCGCCACCACTAGTTCCTCGCGATGACTAAAGTCTTTTAACGCTTTGCCTAAGACCCGTTCACTGTCACCTAATGAATAAATATTTGCCGTATCAAAAAAGTTAATCCCTAACTCAAGAGATTTTTTAATCACTGGTCGACTTGCTTCCTCTTCTAAAATCCAATCATGAATCCAGTTATGTGGATTCCCAAATCCCATTGCGCCTAAACATAAGGGGGACACATCTAAGCCTGTATTACCTAATTTAATATACTCCATTTGAATCACC
>CAYNOA010000221.1:0-3307 GCA_964398695.1 uncultured Enterococcus sp.
GGGGGGAACAATAAAAGCCAGTATTGAACTAGTTGAAAAGCTTGGTGGCATTGTGGTCGGTTGTGCTTTCTTAATCGAGTTAGCTGATTTAAAAGGCCGCGATAAAATTAAAGATTATGAAATTCTTTCACTAATGGAATTTTAAATAAAAAATAGAAAAAAAGCTTGCAAAAATTGCAAGCTTTTTTGATGTGGCTAGTAGTGTCTTAATAATTATCAGAAGAGTAAAAATAGGACTGGTCAGACTCCGATTCGTAGAAATATTGCTGGTATTGTGATTGACGTATTTTTTTGTCATCCCAAAAAGATAACCATAAGGTAAATAAGGGAGCAACAATTAATAGGGCAATCAATGAACCAAAGTGTCCAATAATAATTCCAATTAATAAAATACCAATTAATAAACCAAAACGACGCATTGCCTTCATAATAATCACTCCTTATAATTTACGAATGTTTGTTCGTGTCTTTATTATACGAATGTTTGTTCGGTTTGTAAAGGAGAAAATAAAAAGAATTGAAAAAAGTAAAAAAATGACTTTTATAAGAACGTAAAAACCCATCACATTCTTTATTTAAAAGAAAAAAGAACCACACGAATCAAGTGGGTTCTTTTAAGTATGAAAATTACGATATAAGCCAACAACTAAACCTAGTATTTTGACGTTTGGTAATAAAATTGGCGCGAGAAAATCATTTTCAGGCTGTAAACGAATATGGTCTTTTTCTTTAAAGAATCTTTTGCAAGTAGCTTCATCTTCGTCTGTCATCGCTATGACAATATCACCATTACGGGCAATATCTTGTTTACGTACAATAATTTGATCCCCATCTAAAATTCCAGCATTAATCATACTTTCACCTGAAATAGTTAACATAAAATGTTGGTTTTCACTATTTAGTAGGTGAGGAGGCAGCGGGAAAAAATCAGAAGCTTCTTCGATGGCTAAGATGGGTTCACCAGCGGTCACAACTCCTAATAAGGGGATACTTTTTTGCTGCGCACCGATGGCTTCCATCCCGTGAGGAGTCAGTTCGATTGCTCGAGGTTTGGTTGGGTCTTTTTGAATATAACCTTTTTTTTCTAAACGTGACAGATGTCCGTGAACCGTTGAAGTAGAAGAAAGATGAACTGCTTCAGCAATTTCCCGAACAGTGGGTGGATATCCTTTTTCTGTGACACGTGTATGAATAAAGCGTAAAATTTCCAATTGGCGGCTTTCCGTTTGCTTAGCCAAAGAATACACCTTCTTTCTTTGATTTGACTTAATTTTAGCATAACTAAGCAGTGAAATCAAACGGATGTTCGCTTTTTATTAGGATTGTATTTTAGTGAATTATTGTATAAGATAACAGAGAGGAAAAGGGGGAGTTTTTTATGTTATCAAAAGAAAAATTAAATCGAATTAATGTGCTTGCTCGCAAGAAAAAAGCGACCGGATTAACACCGACAGAAGAAAAAGAACAACAACTTTTACGGGAAGAATATTTAGCGGCTTTTCGAGGGGGGATGAAGCATCATATTGAAGGGATGAAGGTTGTTGACCCACTAGGAAATGATGTGACACCAGAGAAATTAAAAGCGATTCAAAAAGAAAAAGGCTTGCATAACCGAAAATAAATCAATCTTCCTAATAAAAAGACTTGAAAAAAAAGTCGTGGTCTTTTATAATAAAAGAGAATTAAGGTAAAAAAAACCTAAATAGGAGGCGCTAGCTGTGTTTGATAAAATCGATGAGTTAGGAGTCAATACATTAAGAACTTTAAGTATTGATATGGTACAAAAGGCCAATTCTGGACACCCAGGACTACCCATGGGGGCTGCTCCAATGGCGTATGCTTTATGGACAAAACATTTAAAGGTAAACCCAAGTACGTCAAGAAATTGGGTGGATCGTGACCGTTTTGTATTATCTGCGGGCCACGGCTCGGCGTTGTTATATAGTTTACTTCACTGTGCAGGCTATGATGTAACGACAGAAGATATGAAAAATTTCCGTCAATGGGGAAGCCGCACGCCAGGGCATCCAGAAGTGAACCATACGGATGGGATTGAAGCAACGACAGGTCCTTTAGGTCAAGGGATTGCAATGGCCGTTGGAATGGCAATGGCTGAAGCACACTTAGCGGCGGCTTACAACCAAACCGATTTTTCAGTTGTTGATCACTACACGTATGCTCTTTGTGGAGATGGTGATTTGATGGAAGGTGTGTCTCAAGAAGCTTCTTCAATGGCTGGCCACTTAAAATTAGGAAAATTAATCGTTTTATATGATTCAAATGATATTTCTTTAGATGGTCCCACTTCAAAAGCATTTACTGAAAATGTGGGTCAGCGCTATGAAGCTTATGGCTGGCAACACTTACTAGTAGAAGATGGCAATGATTTAGCCGCAATTTCAGCCGCAATTGACTTAGCAAAAGCTGAAAAAGGTAAACCAACAATGATCGAAATTAAGACCGTGATTGGTTTTGGCGCACCAAAAGAAGGCACCTCAGCAGTTCATGGCGCACCATTAGGAGCAGAAGGCATTCAAGTTGCAAAAGACGCTTATGGTTGGGACTACCCAGAATTCACTGTTCCAGCAGAAGTGGCCGAACGCTTTAAACAAACCATGATTGAGGAAGGTCAAAAAGCCGAAGATGCTTGGAATCATTTATTCCATCAATACGAAGTCGCTTATCCAGAATTAGCCGCACAATTCAAACAAGCATTCGCCAAAGAATTACCAGAAAATTGGGCAAAAGATTTACCAACTTATGAAGTTGGTTCAAGTCAAGCAAGTCGTGTTTCAAGTAAAGAAATGATCCAAGCATTATCAAAAGCTGTACCAAGTTTATGGGGTGGGTCTGCCGACTTATCTTCTTCTAATAATACAATGGTTGCAGCAGAAAAAGATTTTGAACCTGGTCAATATGAAGGCCGCAACATTTGGTTTGGCGTGCGTGAATTTGCAATGGCTGCTGCCATGAATGGCATTCAATTGCACGGTGGAACTCATGTTTATGGTGGTACGTTCTTCGTCTTCGTAGATTACTTACGTCCGGCAGTTCGCTTAGCTGCGATACAAGATGTACCAGTTACTTATGTCTTAACGCATGATTCGGTGGCGGTTGGAGAAGATGGCCCAACCCATGAGCCAATCGAACAACTTTCAAGTTTACGTAGCATTCCAAATTTACATGTGATTCGTCCAGCTGATGGCAATGAGACACGTGCAGCTTGGAAAATTGCGATGACTTCAGAAAAAACACCAACTGTTTTAGTGTTAAGTCGTCAAAACTTACCAGTAATTGAAGGAACAAT
>CAYNOA010000222.1:0-3290 GCA_964398695.1 uncultured Enterococcus sp.
TCATGCTGCCATTTTTCCCAACGATTCGGATTGTCAGTGAGCGAACCTTTAATTAATGGAGCAGTAATCCTCTTTATTTTTACATCCTCCAACACCAAATATTATACAGCCAAAAAATACCAACTCCTCAACAAAGGGAGTTGGTATTTTTTTATCGATTAAATTTTGTCTTATTTAGATAGTGAGAACGGTAAGTCTTCTGCTGTAACCGTTCTTGGTGTTGGCACCGTTCCTAATTGGTAGTTAATTGAACCACCGGCCACTAAGGCTTCATGTTTGAAGAATAATGGGGTATGTTTGTCGCCATTTAGGTTTACTTCATGTAAGAATTGTTGTTGTGGGTAGTTTGGTGAAGCACTAATTTCTAATTTTTCACCACTTGATAAGTGAATGGTTGCTTTACTTACTAAAGGCATGCCGATGACGTATTCGCCTGTACCTGGTGAGACTGGGTAGAAGCCTAGGCTATTAAAAATATACCAACCCGCCATTGAACCGTTGTCTTCATCTCCTGGGTAACCATTGGTCGAGGCGTTAAAAGCTTGTGTCATTAATTGTTTTAATAGTGGTTGGGCCATTTCTGGTTTGCCAATATAGCTAAATAGGTAAGGCAAGTGGAAACTTGGTTGGTTTGAAATGGCCATTTGACCAAACTCAAGTGCTGCAAATTCACTCATTTCATGAATTTCAAAACCGTAGCCTTCAACGTTAAAGCGTGGCGCTTGGTTGTTTAATTCAACTAATTTGTCTTCAAAGGCTTTTTGACTGCCGTATTCGCGAATTAAACCGGCGAAATCTTGGTAAACCGCAAAGCTACTTTGCCAAGCCGAACCTTCTGCGTAATCACGTCCCCAACGAATGTCTAAGAAGTTTTCGCGGAAATGGCCGTCGGTATCTTTGGCACGCATAAAGCCCGTTTCTTTGTCAAAGATGTTTTGATAGTTGAGTGATTGTTTGGCATAAAAATCAGCTGTTTCGTGATCGCCAAGGGTATTGGCGACTTGGCTAATACAAAAATCACTGTAAGCATAATCTAAGGTATGGTTGACTGATTCATGGTAATTGCTTGGGACATAGCCATATTTCAAGTAATCAAGGGTTCCTTGACGGCCGTAGTTTGAGTTTTCACTTTGAACCGTTGCGGCTTTTTTCATGGCGACTAAGAATTGTTCCATTAAATCAGAACGAATTCCTTTAACGGCCGCATCCGCAATCACTGCATCAATTAGCGTACCAGGCATTAAACCACGCTCATCCGGTGATAACCATTTTGGTAAAAAGCCGGTTTCGTTGTAGCTATTTAAGAAACCTTCTAACATTTCTTCATATTTTTCTTTGGCAATGAGTGAATACATTGGGTAAACTGTTTTGTAAGTATCCCAAAAACCATTGTTCGTGTATAAAACACCCGGACGCACGACTTTGCTATAGGTGTCGTAATGAATTTTTTCGTTGTTCGCATTGATTTCATAAAAAGTTTGTGGGAATAAAAACATGCGGTAGAAGTTATGATAAAACGTAGCAGTTTGACTCTTATCTTGGTGTTCGACTTCGATCCGGCTTAAGTAACCTTCCCAGGCTTGTTCGCTATGTGTTAAGTAATCGGCTGCGGTTTGGTCTTTTTCGCGGCTTAAGTTTAAGCTGGCTTGTTCTGAACTAATGAAAGAAGTCCCAAAACGCATGGTTTGTTCTTTGATATCTCCAAAACGGACCACGATTTGGCCATCTTCACCCGTTTCTTTTAAGGCCGTGCCCACGATTGGTTGTTCAAAGGCAAGTGTGAAGTAAAAATGGAAATCACTGTCTTCGCAACCAGAGAAGTTAATCACGTGGCCAGTTAAGGTATGTGCGTCCGTTTGCTCAATGGCAAAACGACCTGGTAGGGTTAACATTAAACCGGCTTGCTCGTCTTGGTATTGTGCCGTTAAAATCCCACCGTACATACTTGGAATCATCGTTGAACGAATATCGTAACGCAATTGATGAATGCTAATATGCGTTGGACGGAAGGTGCTTTCGTTTGGACGGTATGAACTTTGGGTGTGGAAGGTGCTCACGTTTGGTAAATCGCCACTCACTGGGGTAAACATCATACGTGAAAAGTCACCCATCCATGGACTTGGTTGGTGTGTTAAACGGTAACCTTGGAAGGTGCGGTCTTCTGGGTGGAACCACCAGCTGCCTTTTTGGTCGGTTGTTTGAACCCCAAAAAAGTTCATCCCAAATGGTACGCCCGTATAAGGAAGGCTGTTTCCGCTTGAGAAGCTGTATTGATTGGCTGTCGCATGCCTCGTATCAATTGTGTGAATAATCATTTATTTTCTCTCCTTTGTGGATTGTCTTTTTATTAATTTCACCGGCACTTTAATGTCGGTAGGCATTTTCTTGGTTTTTAACCAAAGAATCAAAGTTTCAGCAGCGATTTCACCAATTTTTTTAAAGTTTTGGGCAATCGTGGTGAGTGGTGGATCAATTAAAGCAGCTGCTTGAATGTCATCAAAACCAATGATTGAAAAATCATCCGGTACGCGATAATTATTTTGCTTTAAAATCCGCATCGCTTCAATGGCGACTAAGTCATTTTCGCAGACGATTGCGCTAATGGCGTGTTTGACTAAGTAGTTAATCAAATCATTGTTGGTTGCTTGTTCATCACTAGCCGAAGTATGAAAGGAAATATTGGCTTGTTTTAATGCTTTTAAATAACCAACGTAGCGGTTTTTTACCGATTGTGGGTGCATGGCGTTGCCAAAAAGATAAGCAATTCTTTCATGCCCGGCTTCAACTAAGGCTTGCGTTGCTAAAAAGCCACCGTTGACGTTGTCGGATAAAACCGTTGGGAAATCAAGTTCAAAATGTTTTTTATCTAATACAATTACGGGGAAATCTTCCATTGAAAGCTCCACGAGAATTTCGAGGTATTGTTCGGTGTCTTCTGCATAGTAAATCATACCAACGTATTCTTGAATGATTTCATGCACTTCTTTTTGTTGGAAGACTTCGAGTGTGGCCATTGAGACTTCAATGTTTTCTTTTTGTAAAGTCGGCAATAAACCTTCTGTAAAGTTCCCCACTGATAAATCATTTAAAAAAGGGAGTAAGAAAAGCACCTTTTTACTTTTGTTTGTCAGTTCTTCATCATTGAAATTAGTGCGAGGCGCTTTTACAAAACTTCCTTTGCCACGCACGCGATAAATTAAATCGGCTTGCTCAAGTTCGTTTAAGGCTCTTTTTGAAGTGATTCGACTAACTTGATATAAATCAGAAAGTTCTCTTTCGGTCGGCAGTTG
>CAYNOA010000223.1:0-1827 GCA_964398695.1 uncultured Enterococcus sp.
ACTGAAATCTTTAATGGCGTGATGAAGGGCGCCCAACAGATGAAGATGGGCGAAAAACTAACGAGTTTTCCGATTGATTTTGAGAAAATTGCCCAGATTATTCTACTTGTGATTGGCTTGTATCTTCTTTCGGCTATTTTTAGTTTCTTACAACAATTCATTATGACCCGTGTTTCTCAACGAACGGTTTATGAACTACGGAAAGAATTTAATGAAAAAATGAATCGCTTACCAATTGCTTATTTTGATACCCATACTAACGGAGATATTATGTCCCGTGCAATTAATGATATGGATAATATTGCGAGTACTTTGCAACAAAACTTAACGCAGTTGGTCACGAGTGTGGTGACCTTTATCGGAGTACTTGTGATGATGTTGAGTATTAGTTGGCAGTTAACCCTCATTGCGCTTGTAACCGTCCCGCTTAGTTTAGTTGTCGTCATGCTTATTGCGCCACGTTCGCAAAAACATTTTGCAGCCCAACAAAAAAGTTTAGGACTTTTAAACGACCAAATCGAAGAAACATATGGTGGCCATACGGTCGTTAAAACCTTTAATCATGAAGCGGCCGATCAAGTGGCCTTTGAAGTGGAAAATGAAAAGCTTTATGAAGCAGGCTGGAAGGCGCAATTTATTTCAGCAATGATTATGCCCTTAATGAACTTTGTTAAAAATTTAGGCTATGTTTTTGTGGCTGTCTTGGGTGGGATTAAAGTTGCCAATGGGAATATGACGCTTGGGGACGTTCAAGCCTTCTTACAATATACGAACCAATTTTCACAACCAATTACCCAATTAGCGAGTTTAATCAATATGATTCAATCAACAGTGGCTTCAGCCGAGCGTATTTTTGAAGTCTTAGATGAACCAGAAATGACCAATGCGCCATCGAATTTACCCGTTCAAACGGACTCGCCTTATAAAGTTCAATTTGAAAATGTCCAATTTGGCTATAATGAAGAACAACTTTTAATGACCGACTTTAGTTTAAATGTTAAACCAGGCGAGATGGTCGCAATCGTTGGGCCAACGGGAGCCGGGAAAACGACCTTAATCAACTTATTGGAACGATTCTATGACATTTCAGGTGGAAGTATTCGCTATGACGGGCGTGATACCCGCGACTTAAAACGCGATGAATTACGACAACATTTCTCAATGGTATTACAAGATACTTGGCTCTTTACTGGAAGCATTTATGATAATATCTTATATGGAAATGAAGGTGCAACAAAAGAACAAGTACTCGCTGCTTCAAAAGCCGCCCACGTAGATGAATTTGTTCGAAAATTGCCAGCTGGCTATGACACGATTTTAAATGAAGAAGCTAGTAACATTTCTCAAGGACAACGGCAATTAATTACGATTGCCCGCGCTTTCTTAGCCAATCCGGATGTACTCATTCTAGATGAAGCGACTTCTAGTGTGGATACACGGACAGAAATCTTGATTCAACGTGCAATGGCTCGTCTTTTAGAAAACCGAACCAGCTTTGTCGTAGCTCACCGCTTATCAACCATTCGCGATGCCGATAATATTATTGTAATGAATCATGGTTCGATTGTCGAAACCGGCAATCACGACCAGCTGATGGCAAAACAAGGCTTTTACGCCGACCTTTACAACAGCCAATTTTCAGAAGAAGTCGCTTAAACAAGGTGGTGAAAAAGGCGTTATGCTCTGAGCAACTGGAAGAAAATACGCACAAGCGGCCCTTTCGCTTGAGCGGATTTAGCGAAGTTGCCGCAGGAGCAGCCTTTTGAATCCCATTAAACAAGGTGGTGAAAAAGGCGTTATGCTCTGAGCAACTGGAAGAAAATACGC
>CAYNOA010000223.1:1927-3269 GCA_964398695.1 uncultured Enterococcus sp.
ACAAGCGGCTCTTTCGCTTGAGCGGGCTTTCTGAAGTTGTTGAAGGAGTAGCCTTTTGAACCTTAATTAGCAAAACTTTTGTATCCAAGAAAGAGCGGTGATAAAAGTTCACCGCTCTTTTTTTTTCTTAAACTAGTAGCCTGTTTTCGCCAAGGGACACCGATTTAGCGGTCTGAAAACAAAGCGAAAATAACGGGAATCCAAGGGTCCTTACAAATGCAAAGGAATTTTAAAAGCGAGCGCAACGGGTGGTTTTCTAAGCGGGAAAGCATTATAATCATGGTAAGACATTTTGGAGGAAAAAAATTTATGACCCTTGTTTTAAAAGATGTCACAGGTGGCTATGGCCATTTACCTGTGTTAAAAGAGATTAGTTTTGAAGTCCGTGACCACGAATTAGTGGGCTTAATTGGTTTAAATGGTGCGGGGAAAAGCACGACCATTAAAGAAATTATGGGCCTACTTGAACCCCAAGCCGGCACGATTACGCTAGATGGCTTAACACTAAAAAAAGAGCCTGAAGCTTATCGAAAAAAAATTGGCTACATTCCTGAAACACCCGTTCTTTATGAAGAGTTAACCTTAAAAGAGCACATTGAAGTAACCGCCATGGCTTACGATATCCCACAAGAACTGGCGCAAGAGCGTGCCCAAAAATTACTGAAAACCTTTCGTTTAGAAAAGCGAATGGATTGGTTTCCAGCGAACTTCTCAAAAGGAATGAAACAAAAAGTAATGATTTTGTGTGCACTTTTGATTGAGCCAAGTCTATTAATCGTCGATGAGCCCTTTTTAGGCTTAGATCCGTTAGCGATTCATGCGCTATTGACTTTATTTGATGAAATGAAACAAACAGGCGTTTCAATTTTAATGTCGACGCATGTATTAGCAACGGCGGAAAAACATTGTGATCGTTTTGTTATTTTGCATGAAGGAAAAATTCGTGCCCAAGGAACCTTAGCCGATCTTCGCATAGAATTTGGCTTGCCACAAGCTTCGTTAGACGAAATTTACATTGCGTTAACGAAGGAGGATTAGAGATGAAACAATTTTTTCAACAGCGAGTCGCCAAGCATCAAAAAAAGATGCAACGCTATTTGCGTTATGTCATCAATGACCACTTTGCATTGACCATGACTTTTTTAGTGGGGGGATTGGGGTTTTATTATGCTGAATTACTAAAGACCTTACCAAGTCCTTTTCCTATAGGTAACATAATGGTGCTAGTTTTTTGGTTAATGACCCTTCATTTAGGTCACTTTGCGAGTTTGACTCAATTACCGGATGAAGTTTTTTTATTGCCAAAAGAACGCGCAATGCGTCAATACTTGGCGCGGGCTTT
>CAYNOA010000224.1:0-3269 GCA_964398695.1 uncultured Enterococcus sp.
CCCCTCACTTATGATACGGCTCCCCCCGATTAATCCGAAAGGCACGGTAAATTTGCTCCACTAAAATCAAACGCATGAGCTGATGGGGGTAGGTCATTTTACCAAAAGAAATTTGCGTGTTACTACGCTGCAAAACGGCTTGGCTTAAACCAAGCGACCCACCAATTACAAAAACAAGCTGACTCTTTCCTTGAACACCTAATTGATCAATCGTTTTGGCCAAGTCTTCACTGCTAGGGTTTTTTCCATCAATCGCTAAGGCGAAGACGTATTCTTGTTCTTTGATTTTAGCTAAAATGCGGTCGGCTTCTTTGTCTTTGACTTGCAGCATTTCAGCTTCACTGAGGTTTTCGGGTGCTTTCTCATCTGAGACTTCGATTAATTCGATTTTAGCGTAAGCCCCTAGTCTTTTCACATATTCATTAATCCCTTGAATTAAATATTTCTCTTTTAATTTTCCAACACTAATAATTTTAATGTTCATTTTATCAACCTTTCTAACTTAATTTTCTCTTAAGTTTTTAACATTGTTATCCACACTATGCACAGGCTTATCCACAAAAACAGTTCGTAAAAAGCTTGTTTTTATCCCTTTTTCGATAAGAACGTGTGTTTCACGATGACTTATCCCCTTTATCCACAAAGGTGTGGATAAGTCATCCAGTGGTTTTGCACAATGTTTCCCCCCTCTTTTCCACAAATTCCGTATTACAAAATCTTCATTTTTTTATTTTTTTTTAGCAGAAGTTTTTCATAATTTATTCAAATTCTCTTGCTAGACTTATCCTTGTTAAGAAGATTATACTATAATTAGTTCATAAATAAGGAGGAATTTTTATGTCTCGTAAAGATGTAACGCCTAATCAAAATAATGTCTTTAAAAAATTTGGAATCGGTTTAGCTGGCGGAATTCTGGGTGGCATGTTAGTCATTGGGGGGTTTTACGCCTTCGGTACTCCGCAAGGGAATAACAGTACAGGTACCGCAAACACAACAACCACTTCTAACCAAGGTGGGGCAACAATCAGCAATGTAAAAGTCGATGTGACGAGTGATGTGACCCAAGCAGTGGAAAAAGTGCAAGGGGCCGTTGTTTCAGTAATCAATTTACAAGGGGCTCAATCGAATAGTCTCAATGACATCTTTGGTTCAAATAATTCAAGCAATACTGACAATACTTTACAAGCGGCCTCTGAAGGTAGTGGCGTCATTTATAAAAAAGAAGGCAACTTTGCCTATATCGTTACAAATAATCATGTAGTAGAAGGTGCGCAAGGCTTAGAAGTGATGCTAAAAGATGGTTCAAAAGTGGAAGCTGAGCTCGTTGGTACCGACGCCTTTACCGATTTAGCTGTCCTTAAAATTGCAGCAGATAAAGTCGATACGGTTGCAACGTTTGGGGATTCCGACGCCTTGCAAGTTGGTGAACCAGCCATTGCGATTGGCTCTCCTTTAGGTTCTCAATATGCGAACTCAGTCACCCAAGGGATTGTTTCTTCTTTAAATCGTCCCGTTCAAAGCACAAATGAAGCTGGTGAGCTTGTCAGTATTAATGCCATTCAAACCGATGCCGCGATTAACCCAGGAAACTCTGGTGGGGCCTTAGTCAACATCGCTGGCCAAGTAATTGGGATTAATTCAAGCAAAATTGCTAGCTCAGGTGGAACAGGCGTCAGTGTGGAAGGCATGGGTTTTGCGATTCCAAGTAACGATGTTGTCGCAATCATTCAACAACTAGAAGCAAAAGGGCAAGTAATTCGTCCGGCTCTGGGTGTCTCAATGATTGATTTAAGTAATATTTCGGTTCAACAACAACAGCAAATTTTAGGTCTTCCTGAGTCTGTCACAAGCGGGGTCGTTATCCGTAGCGTCAGCGGAGCGACACCAGCTGAAAAGGCCGGGTTACAACAATACGATGTGATTACTGCCATTGACGGAAATCCGATTACAAGTAGCATGGAATTACGAGCAGCTTTATACAAAAAAGCCGTTGGAGATAAAATGGAAATCACCTTCTATCGCGGTGAGAAAGAACAAACCGTAACGGTGGAACTAAATGTTGATCAATCCATTTTACAACAAGAAGAAGCACAACAACTACAACCAAATCAATAATTTGATTTTATTTCAAGCATCCCCCCAAAAAAAGCCGTGACGTGCGTCATGGCTTTTTTTATAAATATTTAATCGTTGCCTACTAAAAGCACCAATTTTTTATTTTCCAACTGGAAAAGCTTCGCCAACCACTGCGTCGGCTGGTAACTCTAAAATACCACGTTTCATTGGGGCGTTGGCTAAATTTAATTCTTTAGCTGAACAAACCATCCCAAAACTTGCGACTCCTCGTAATTCACCTGGCCAAATCAAAAGACCATCCGGCATCATCGCTCCTGGTTTAGCTACGACCACTTTCAATCCTTTACGGATATTGGCTGCCCCACAAACAATTTGTAACACTTCGCCATTGTCGACTTCAATTTCAGTCACAGATAAGTGGTCACTATCTTCATGTGGCACACAAGTTTTTACAAATCCGACAACAAATTTTGGTGTATCATCGACCACTAAAGTTTCTTCAAAACCTTGGGCATGGATGAATTGATTTAATTGATTGACTTGTTCGTGGCTTAAGGTCACTTGACCAGTCCCTTCAATCGGCATTTCTTTTGAAATTTCAAAAAAGTTCCAACCAATCACCCGACCATCTTCTGTTGTTAAACGAGCCACATTGCCACGGCGCTCCGTGCTTTGTTCTAAATTTTTATCGTCTGCCACGATGACCATTAAAGTATCGCTGACAAACTTTGGGTTATACGCAAAAATCAAAATTGTTCCTCCTAAAAGTTTTTCCTTGCCCATTGTAGCAGAACTTTGACTTTATTGCATCACTTCTAATTTAAATTCAACGTGATCCCCAGGTTCTAAAATCAATTCTTTGGCCCCAACTAAAGCCATTTCGCCATTGACGTCATACATCCAATATTTTTGCGCCGCTTCATCTTGTGCTTGGTCGTTAATACTGGTAATAAAACCATCTTGATCAACGATGTCAAAGTTTTTTTGCATCACTGCATAAAGCGTTTCTCCTTTAGTAAAAGTAACGGCTTTATTTTCGATTTCTTCACCATCGACTTGTAAAGAAATGGTCGCTTCTTCTTGCTTGACTTCAGAAGAAATACTTTGAACCGCTGTTTGACTTGTTTCTTGTGGCGTTTGCTCCGTTTTTGGGGTACAGGCAACAAGCACAAGTGTACTCAATAATAGGCTAG
>CAYNOA010000225.1:0-3254 GCA_964398695.1 uncultured Enterococcus sp.
AAACATCATCGAGCATTTTCCACTGGTTAGGGCTGACTTGATTTGATAATTCCTTTTCAATGACATTCATACAAGCATGTAGTTTCTCGGCATGACGATCCGATAAAGGGCAATGATCAGAAAGATAATTATCTTCAAAACAGCCTTTAAAAAAAGCAATTTGACAATGAAGTGGCGAAAGAAAAATGGTTGTTTGGATTGGCACGGAGACTTCTTCAAACAGAATTTTTTTTACTTGTTTGTTTGTTAAAGAAATTCTTCCTAGATAACACGAGCTGTCTTCGTCAATGAGAAAAAAGCCTTCTGCTAAACAAAATAAATACAAATAAAGAGTTTCACTCTCAAAACTTTGGTAAGCAAAACGACTCAAATAGCGCGCTAACACACCTTTTAGAATTTGAAAAATCGGATCTTCTTCAATCGCACATTGACTATTCATTGGCAAATAAGTTTTTTTCGTCCCTTGATAGCTAAATCGCAACTCCATTAAATAAAACCAAAGTAATAATTTTAACTTTTCTTCACTTGAAAAAACCCGTTGTAACTCATTTTCTAAAACATTCACTAAGTTTCTACTAACCGTCAAATTTAACTTTTGACTTAATCGACTTGGCTGGCTACCTTGCCAAAGTAGATGAAAATAAAAATAACGAATCTGTTTCTCTTCGCCAATTAATTTTTTGTTTTTGATTTGTAAATCAAATTCTTCTAGCAATTGATTTAAGGCTTTAAAGCGACGAAACAAAGAAGCTTCACTAATTTGAAAATCAATCATCAATTTAGGAATCGACATACTTTTACTTTGAATAATCGCAATTAACAGCTGATAGTTCAATGATTGTTGTAAATAGTGATTTAAAAAACCCTTCTTTGAAAAGTCATTGGGTAAAAAAAGACGGTAGCGGTCGCTAGTCTCCTTTTGAATCTTGGCGGCTTCATGATAAGCCTGCAATTCAAGTTGTAAGGCGCCTAATTCCTTTTGTAAAGTTGGTAAAGAAACTTGAATTTTTTTTTCAAGTTCTTTTAAACTAAGTGGTGTCTGTTGACTAATAAAAAAATCAAAGAGGGTAAATTGTACTTGCTGATTTTTTTCTAATAAACTAATAATTTTCATTGGTTGACCTCGATTATTTACTCACTTTTACTAGCAATAACTCAAAAGTAATCAAACGTTCATTCAAATAAGTACTTGAACGATCAAAATAAGTTGCTTTCAATCGTTCGAGTAAGGAGTTAGGAAGTTCTCCTTCAAAATATGCCGCAAAAAAATCCCATTCAACCATTTCTTTTACTTCATATGTAAAGATTTTACTTATGTAAGCCACGTCAAGCCAATTCTTGTAATCATTCATCCAAGAATCGGGTGTTTCGTTTTTTTCCCAAGGTGAAAACAAAAGATCAGAATCGGTAATGAGCCGTAAAATAGCCACGCCTTGTTTGGCAATTCGTAACAATTGTGCTAAATCTTCTTTTGTTTGTAAAGCCGGATTCATCGCTGTAAAAATGAAATCATAAGAAGCAGCAGGCGCCTGTTCAAAAAACGCCTGCTGATCGATTTGCCAATATTTTATTTTTTCTTCTTTAAAACACTCACTAGCCATTCGAAGCATTTCTTTTGAAAAGTCAATTAAATAATAGTCTTGGCAAAGCGGGTGGAAAACGGGTAGATATTTTCCACTTCCTCCAGCCAAATCAACGAAAGAAATAACTGGTAGTAGGGCTTGTTCTTTTAAAAAACTCGCGACATCTTCAGCAATCGTCGTCACAGATTCTTCTTGGATTTGTGTATACTCTTGGGCAAATTCATCCCAAAAGGCTTGTTGTTCTTGCAAGCTCATTCGTCTGTTCCAGGCACAATCAAAGGCACTAAAAATGGATAACTTGTTACAAAATCAAGGATTGAACGCCGTCTTTCATTTGAATCGATATACAGTTGCGTTTGGGTTTCTTCTAAGTGAATGATGACGTTTTGCTCTTGATTGAGTTGCACTTGGTAGGTTTGTTCTTTTAGTTTATTAAAGTCATACTCTTTTGAAGCCATCGTCTTAATAAAAATTTGATCTAAAATTTTACTCGTTACTGGAAAGTCGCTGACTAAGTGAAACGCGAGTGGCTGAGTATTGTCTAATAGACTTGGTGCAACTGTAAAATCTAGTTCTCGTAAATGGATTAGCAAACGATTTAAATCATGATTAAACAATGAAAGCTGACTTCGGGAAAGGTAATGATCAGAAAACCATAAAGAAATCAAGGTTTGCACCTGTTTTTCTTCAATTGTTACTAACCGCTTGCGAATATCTAAACGGACTAAGGGGATGTAATCAACCACAAAACGTTCATCCAGTACTTTTAACTTGAAATAAAAAATCAAATGTCCTTGTTCATCCAATTGATAGGCGACAAAAAATTGTTTTGTTTCCCAAGTGTTATAGTGCTCGGTTGCATCTAAACCAATCGAATGAAAAGGTAATAATAATTCATAAGAAAAATATTCGAGTAAATTTGTTTTAGCAATCGTTGAAACAGATTTGTTTTCTAAAATGATTTCTTGATATTGTTTGAGTAACGCTTCAAAATCAGCGGCCAATAGTTTTTTCCTTAAATACAAGTCCTCCAATTCTTTTTCCGCTTCTTGAATCCACGTCTTAATTTCCTTTTGATACTCTTTTTTTGAAATCATATACGTACTTTCATAAGTTTCATCGGTAACGGTTTCTTTTTCTTCACTCATTTTCGGCCCCCTCCTTACCCAATAAATACGTTTCTAAAAAGACAGCGATTTGTGTTTGTATTTCTTCAAACGAACCAAAATATTGTTGAATTAGGCGATGCTCTTTTGTAATTAACGCGCGTTTTAACTGGACGTCTTGATATAGTTTTTGTAATTTCTCTTTTTCGGTATTTTTTAGGGTAACATCCGTAATAAATGGCAACCATGTATCTTTTTCTTTTTGTAATTGCTTCATTTTTTGTTGGATTAAAGCAAAATCTTCTTCGATTTTACTTCGATTAAAAAAACCTTTATTGTTTTCAATCTGCGCTTTTTCTTTTTGAAGCTCGTTTATTTTTTCATCGATTTGAGCGAGCGCAACTTTTGCGTTAATTTGCTTTGCTTCCAGTTCATCCATTTGTTTTACTACGCGCATACCTTTACCGCCACCACCGGCAGAGGCTTTGATCATCACGGGTAAACCAATTTTTTCACACACAGAACGAGCTTCTTGAACTGTCTCTACGCCACCATCACTACCAGG
>CAYNOA010000226.1:0-2095 GCA_964398695.1 uncultured Enterococcus sp.
ACACTTTTTCATTTTTACTCCTTTCCTACCGGTCCCCGCCGGTAGGTATTTTTTTTTGCGTAAAAAGAAGAATCTTCCTTGAATTTTAAAAGGGTTAATTTGCTTTGGTTTATCTTTGGGGCAGATAGCCTTTGTAGAGGACTGAACCCACATCTAGTAAGGAAATGATGACAATAAATACGCTCACCGTTTGAATGAAATACTCTAGTGAAAAACCGGTAGACTCTTTTAAAACCTGATTCATTCCTTGATGCCAGATACCGCTATAAGCAATTAGATAAACGGTCAAACCTGTGCTGAGCGCCGTTATGCCTAAGTAAATCCAAACATTGCGTTTATTCCATCTTCCCCAAATCAATTTCAAGACCTCCTGAAAGATGCCCAAAAAGAAAAGAAAAAGTACCAAACCTTTTAACTGGTTGAGTCGAGTGAGGTCAAATAAAGCAAAATCGCCACTTACACTACTTTGTTGTGGATAAAAAATAGGATAGAGGAAAATGAAAAAAACCGTTGAAAAAATGAGTCCAAAAATCGTTTCGCCGCGAGAAATCCTTTGCTTGTCGCTCGGCCTTTTTGGTAGGTTTTCTAGTTTCCACGCCTTTTGATCTTCCAGTTTTACTTGATAATATTCTAGTACTGCAAAGATTCCCGTCACCCAGACGACTCCTTGTATGCCAAGCTGAAAAAGACCATTAAGATAGTTAAGTACTGGCAGCAAAATCTCTTCAGAAGGATTAAAAACAAGCCCAATCGCATACAAAACAGAAAAGCCAATGATAATGGAAAAGAGTACGATTTTTAATACCGATAAATAGGCAGCAAAATACTTGGGTCCTATTAAATAACGCTTTTGCTTCCGATATTGATTGGCTAATTGGACTGGATTCCCCAGATTCTCTAAGACTAGCCGCACTTTTTCTTCTTCTGTCAGGTTTACAGCGGCTTGTGCCACTCTTGCTTCAATTAAAAGGAGCAACTCTTTTTCCACACCGGCTTTTTCATTTTTGGGTAACTGCTTTGTGACCATATAAATATAGCGATCAATTATTTCCATTTTCTTCTCCTCCATTCAATCAAATAAACTCCCTCTAATTTGATTTAACTCTGACCATCTTTTCACGAGTTTTTGCTAAATATTTGGTCTACTTTCTCTTCTTTTAGCGTCTAAATCGCCTTTGATACGATTATACTACGGATCACACGATCGAGTGAGATACTCGCTCTTAGATAAAAAGGACGCTTATAAAAAAATCAAGTGCGTCGTTGAAAAAAGTTGTTCATTCATTATGAGGAAAGGACTAACCTTCTTTTAATCGAGGCACCATCAATACACGCCCACAAAAAAACTTAACTCGTCAAAAATACTGCAAGAGCCTTTTTGACGGGTTAAGCTAATTTTATTGTTCTTATTTAATTGACATTGATTGCTGTAATTGTTGGAAACTCACGATATTCTTTAAAGACAATTCGAATGCCAGTTGTATTAATGAGAGGCAGGGTCAATATTTTTTGGTAACCTACCATGCCGCCTTCTCCCCATTTTTTCCACTGATGGTTTTGGTAAAAATAGACCGTAAAACTTTCAATTCGTTGACTTTGACGAATATCTTCTTGTAGGCTTAAGCGCTGGATTTCTTGAAGTTCGGGCCAATTGATTTGAAGATAGGGAGCTGAATCATCCCGCTGGCTTTGCCAAACACTTCCCTTACGGTTCAATAAATCACTCATTTGGACTTCATTCAAAGCGGTAGAATAATTTGCCATCCTTGTTTGATCTTTTGTTACCATAATTTTCTCACCCAAGCCCTTTAATACGGTCACATCGGTTTCATGAATCTGCCCCGCTTGATTGGGGGGGATATTTAAAAGAAAGGTACTATTCCCACCAACGGATTTTAAATAAATCTGATATAACTCTTCCACAGAACGGACTTGTTCATCTTCTTCTTCATGGTAAAACCATCCCGGACGAATTGACGTATTCACTTCTGCTGGGAACCAAACCAACTCTCCTTGATAATTTTCAAGAACCGCTCGACTACCTAAATCTTCATCACCCGAAGTCATTTTGCGTGAAAACTGCCCATCATCGATT
>CAYNOA010000226.1:2105-3237 GCA_964398695.1 uncultured Enterococcus sp.
CCTGATATTTTGATGTCCAGAGCGTTATTGTACTGAGCATGCAGAAAAACTGCCCATCATCGATTTGTTGCGAGTGTTCCGCAATTTTTTCTAAGTCTTGTAATTCTTTGGGAACGACACTCCACTCTTGTGCTCTTGTTTGCCCCGCCTCATTGCCACACCAACGAACATCGGGCCCACAAACACTAATGACGGCATTGGGTTGTAAGCGGCGAATGACTTCATAATAGCGATCCCAATCATAGCTTTGACTTTTACCATTTGGTCCTTCCCCGTTAGCTCCGTCTAACCAAACACTAAAAATTTCGCCATAGTGAGTTAACAGTTCAGTCAATTGCGTAATGTAAAAATTATTATAGGCCTGGCCACTACCGTAACAAGTTTCATGACGATCCCAAGGCGATAAATACACACCAAACTTCAAACCATGCTTTTGACAAGCAACTGAAACCTCTTTGACTAAATCCCCTTGACCCTTTTTCCATGGCGTATTTGCGACGCTGTAAGCCGTTGTCTGCGTTGGCCATAAACAAAAGCCATCATGATGTTTACAAGTTAAAATGACGCCGTGCATTTGAGCTGCTTTTAATTGTTGCACCCACAAATCAGCATCTAATGCTTCAGGGTTAAACAATTCTAACGGTTCGTCGCCTAAGCCCCATTCTCGATTCGTCATCGTATTGATTCCGAAATGAATGAAACCATAAAACTCAGTTTGTTGCCAAGCCATTTGGCGTTCACTTGGCTTGGCGGCGGTTAATTGTTCACTGTTCACGGTTTTATACCTGCTCCTTTAAATGTTGTTGTGTCAGTATTTGTAATTCTTGTTGTACTTTTAAAAGCATTTGAGCAATTTTAGCCTGGTTATTAGAACTTTGAGCGACCATGGCCCCATACGGATTGACTGCACCTTTTGGGCAATCCCATTCCTTTAAAGCCCTTGCAAGTGGGTCCACCAGTAATGGTTGTTGCGTTTTTAAGTACAGATATTTATTCACGTCTGTTAAGCCACGCAAGAGCTGTTGAAAACGGACCGATAAATAAACCGCTGTTTCCCCTGCTTGGTGTGGATAAATTAAGAAAGGATCGCCACTTTCCCAGTACCAGTGACTCGCATCTTGTAATGGATCTT
>CAYNOA010000227.1:0-3214 GCA_964398695.1 uncultured Enterococcus sp.
TTTTTGAGCTTTACGGCTTATTGCCGAAGAAGCTACTTCAGGCACACCGTTTAATCAGAGGTCGTGCCAGAAGTGTTCAGCTTCAAGCAATAAGAAGAAAAGGACGAAAATTGTTTTTCAAATTTTAGTACTTTTCGACTGATTGACTCATAAAAGTAATAACAATAATTTGGAGGAACGGATGAGCTCACAAGAATACCAACCGAAATACCAACGACAAGTACAATTATTTTTAGTATTTTTCTTAATACTACAACCCTTACTTGATTTAAATATCTTTTTCTTAAACCCGAACTTAATTTTCTTTGGTCTAACCATCCCATCTTT
This sequence comes from uncultured Enterococcus sp., assembly GCA_964398695.1. GTDB lineage: Bacteria > Bacillota > Bacilli > Lactobacillales > Enterococcaceae > Enterococcus_I. The sequence goes on from CAYNOA010000227.1 coordinate 328, forward strand.
GGTTCGCATGGGGATTGTCGGGGCCTTGTGCCTATTTGAAATTATTCAATTTATGCGCCGACCAAAAGAATTGCGCCACCTTTCTAAAAAGTGGTTATTTTTAGCTTTAGCCTATGTCCTTTATTTGGTCATTCACCATTTCGTGGCGTCGAAGTACTATGCGCCTTTTGTTTCGCAATTTCCTTATTCACTCAAATCGGATATGATTTACTTTTTTAAATCCCTGATTCCGATTGTATTAATCTTTTTGTTTATGAAATACCGCGTAAAAGACTACTTTAAAGAAATCATCTATGGTTGGATTCTTTTAATTGCCGGCAGTATTGTGCTGACCAACTTACTGGGCATTTCTTTATCGTCGTATACGAATGAACCAATTGTCGGTGATATCTTTACTTGGTTTACTGGAATTTATAACGAGTGGTCCTTCCTACAAGTCGCGTCCAAAGGTTTCTTTCGCTATGCCAATGAGATTTCAGCGATTTTAGCCATCTTGACGCCCTTTATTACTTACTATGCCTTTGTGGAACGTAAGGTGCTACCAGTTATCCTGCTTTTTGTCACGCAACTATCGATGTTGATGATTGGGACGAAAGTCGCCCTCTACTCTTTTATGATGATGTTTGCCGCGACGGTGATTTTAATTATTTTCTACGATATCCTTTTAGGTCGTCAAAAAATCAAATTGTACCAAGTCTTGCTTTTAGTCGTTTTTCCGGTGACCTATGTTGCAATTTTCCCTTATTCTCCTTCAATCGCCCGTTCCACGTCGATGAGTACGGTGGCAAAAGTGGCGGATGAAAAAGAAATGGAAGAAGAACCGGATGAAAAACTGACGGTAGAAGACGAATCGAACTTAAAACGTCTACAAGAACCCAGCGTGCCCGTAACAGACGCTAGCCAAATTGACGCTTTATACGACACGATTGAAAAAAAATACCCGGAGAAACGGATTAGTCATTACTTCTTGTTAAAAGCCTATCCTTATAATGTCGACCCGGATTTTTGGGTCACCATTTTAAAACAAAAAAACGAGAAAACCATGAACAATCGCTTTGTCGAATTACAAATTTTAAAACGGGTAAAAGCCGTGAATGACAATCCGCTAGAATCTTTCTTTGGGATGGGGTATTCAAGGATGACTCAATTATACTCCTTAGAACAAGATTTTATCGCGCACTTTTACACAATCGGGATTGTCGGTATCTTATTATTCTTTGGCCAGTATTTCCTTGTCTTTGGGATTGGCTTAATCATTCTCTTTAGAGGGAAAATCTTTAAACTGCAGGCGCATGAAGCCATTACCTTAATGTCTTTAGTTTATTTAGTCGCCGTGGCAATTAACAGTGGGAACGTCATTGATAGTTTGTTTACGCCAATCATTGCGGCAGCCTTAATTAGTAAAATGCTGTTTGATTACCGGCAAATCATGACGCGAAAAGGAGAAAAGTCCAAATGATTCCTAAAAAAATTCACTATGTTTGGTTTGGTGGCCAAGAAAAACCACAAAAAATCAAAGAATGCATGGCCACTTGGCAAACGCACTTAGCCGATTATGAAATCATTGAGTGGAATGAAGACAACTTTGACATTCATTCACACCCCTACATCGAGGCAGCTTACCAAAAGAAAAAGTGGGCTTACGTCAGTGACTACGTTCGAGCAAAAGCGCTCTATGATCACGGGGGGATTTATTTAGATACCGACGTGTTAGTTTTAGATGATTTAACACAATTTCGTGCACACCGCGCCTTTGTGGGGTTTGAAAACCCAAGTTACCCTTTTACGGCCGTTTGGGGTTGCGAAAAAGGCCACCCGCTAGCGCAATCGATTCTTGCAATGTATGACGACCTGCAATTTCAATACGATTTAGCGGATGAAATGGCATTTGTAAATACCAAAACCGTGTCAGACATCTTGATTAACCAATACGATTGCGTGGTTAATAACCAATACCAAGTATTAAAAGAAGACATCGCGGTTTATCCGGATAATATTTTGTGTAATCCAAGTGCCCAATCAAGTACGATCCACGTGTTTACCGGAACTTGGGTTGAAGCCAAAAAATCCTTCAAAGTCAAATTCAGTCAATATTTAAGAACCAAACTAACATCGAAAAAGCGCGCCAAGCTTTATGCGAAGTACTTTGGCAATCAAAAATAAATAAGGTATAATAGGGGTAGGAGCATGGAGCTTCCTACCTCTTTTTATTTGCCTAAAAAAAAGAAATGAAGTGGTAAATAAAGAGCGGCTCAACCTTGGTTTTTTGGGCACACGAATCATGAAAAATAGGGAAAGAAAAAGACAAAGCCGTGGATACACGATGGCGCAAGGCGTTCGAGAAAGTTAAAAAAGTCAAAAAAGTAGGAAAGCAATCCCTTACCAAAAGGGTGATTGACAAGTCACTGGTGGAAAGAGGAAAGAAGGTATTCACCATGAAAAAGAAGATCTTTTGTTTTGTTTTAGTGCTGCTACTCATGACGCAACTGACCCCTTCTGTCACGGCCGCCACACAAGGTTGGCAACTCGATGAAAATCAACAATGGACTTACCTAGAAAACAACGTCAAAGTGGTTGGTTGGCAACGGATCAATCAAAAATGGTATTATTTTGATTCGAACGGTATCATGCGAACCGGTTGGCAAATTATCAATCAGAAATGGTATTTCTTTGCCAATAGCGGGGAAATGGTCACCGGCTGGTTACTTTGGAATCAAAACTGGTACCATCTCGCGCCGAGTGGGGAAATGGTCATAAATTGGCAGCGCATTCAAAATCAGTGGTATTACTTTGACGGTGGTGGTAGAATGTTAGTTGGCTGGCAACGGATTAATAATCAATGGTATTATCTGGCAAGTTCCGGACAAATGTTAACGAAGTGGCAGTT
>CAYNOA010000228.1:0-1911 GCA_964398695.1 uncultured Enterococcus sp.
TACCGCGACAGAAGATTATAAAGATGTGGCAAAAGTCGCCGCCCAAATTGGGATTCCGTATTACTCCGTCAATTTTGAAAAAGAATATTGGGACCGGGTTTTTGAATATTTCCTCGCTGAATACCGAGCGGGTCGAACACCTAATCCAGACGTGATGTGTAATAAAGAAATTAAATTTAAAGCTTTCTTAGATTACGCGGTGGATCTTGGGGCCGATTATGTGGCAACGGGGCACTACGCCCAAGTAGAAAAAGACGAAAACGGAACAGTGCACTTGTTACGTGGCGTTGACAATAATAAAGATCAAACGTATTTTTTAAGTCAATTATCGCAAGAACAACTACAAAAAACGATGTTTCCTTTAGGGGGAATTGAAAAACCGCAAGTACGAGAAATAGCTGAAAAAGCCGGTTTAGCAACGGCCAAGAAAAAAGATTCAACCGGTGTTTGTTTTATTGGTGAAAAAAATTTCAAACAATTTCTCAGTAATTATTTACCAGCGACCGCCGGAAAAATGCTGACTTTAGCTGGCGAAGAAAAGGGACGACACGATGGTTTAATGTATTATACCATTGGCCAACGCCAAGGTTTAGGTATTGGCGGCGGTGGCACGAGTCAAGAACCATGGTTTGTCATTGGGAAAGATTTAGCGACGAATACGTTATTTGTCGGCCAAGGTTTTAACCATCCGCAACTCTTTGCCGATAAGCTAAGTGCCAGTACCGTGCACTTTACAACAAATGAAGCAAAACCAAAAGAATTTCGCTGTACGGCCAAATTCCGTTACCGCCAACAAGACGTACCAGTGACGGTGCGCTTACTGGAAGGTGACAAAGCGGAGGTCATTTTTGACACCCCTGCTCGGGCGGTGACACCGGGTCAAGCAGTGGTCTTTTATGAGGGCATGGAATGTTTAGGTGGGGCTTTAATTGATCAAGCCTACCAAGGCGACCAAGTTTTACCCTATATTTAAGCCTTTTGTTCACAAGCAGAATAATTGAAACATCGCCAAAAACTGATTACTATAACTTTATTCAAAGGAAAATGTATGAGGTGAAAAAAGATGTATCAAGTCCTAACGATGTACGGTGAAAATGAACCGTGGTGGTTTTTTGAAGATTGGCAAGCAGAGATTGACACATGCCAAGAATTTCAAACATTCGACCAAGCCCAACAAGCTTACTTAGAGCAATGGCAAACCTTGCGCGACAGGTACCATCATGTTCATGTCAAACCCAATTTTTTAACGGCTTTTTGGAATGATGGCGAAGAACATTGGTGTGAAGACTGCGAGGAAGGTTTGCAGTTATTTATGGGCTTGGCTTTACTAAAAGATTATCAAGCCGTTTCCATGCAGGTCGACCGATATTTTTATGAAACCATTAACGAAAACGAGAAAGAAAAAACTTGTCAAAGAAAACAAGCATAGGTAAACTTCTTTTGACAAACGAAAACTGTTGCTTACAATAAGGTAAGGAGCAGTTTTTTTACGGCTAAAAACGACAACAGCAAATATTTGCTGCTATAAGGAGAGTTTATGAGTAAAAAATTAGTTTTAACAGAAAAACCGAGTGTCGCCAAAGACTTTGCCAAAGTTTTAGGGGCAAGTCCGCGCGGCAAAGATTATTTTGAAAATGATAAATATGTGATTACCTGGGCATATGGCCATTTATTGTCACTTAAATTACCTGAAGATATTCAGGGGGAGTGGAAAACATGGAGTTTGGAAACCTTGCCAATGATTCCGAAAAAAATTGGCTTAAAACCACTACCCAAAACCCAGCGCCAACTAAAAATCATTGGTGATTTGGCCAAACGTAAAGACGTTACCGGCATTGTGATTGCGACTGATAGTGGCCGCGAAGGAGAAGCGGTCGGTCGTTTTATTTTTGAATGGCTAAAAACCAACAA
>CAYNOA010000228.1:1921-3185 GCA_964398695.1 uncultured Enterococcus sp.
TCATCTCAAACCAAACAAGCGGTCCTTGAAGGGTTTAAAAAATTACAACCGGGGCATCAATTTGATCATTTATACCAATCGGCTGTTGCTCGTGGGAAAGCCGACTGGTTAATCGGCTTAAACGTCACGCGGGCACTCACCGTCAAATACCAAGACAATTTATCTGCCGGTCGCGTGCAAACGCCGACTTTGAGTCTAGTCAATCAGGCCCAAGAGAAAGTGGAGCGATTTTTACCAACGACTTATTTCTCAGTTGATTTGCTTTATCAAAATGAAAAAGCACGTCTGCAATTAAAAAATCCGCAACAATTTAGTGAGCGCCAGCAAGCGGAGCATTTTGTCAAAGAATTAAGTGGCAAATTGGGGCAAATAACAAGTGTTGAAGTCAAAGAAAAAAGTCAAAGTCAACCTTTGCCTTATGACTTAACGGAATTACAACGCGTGGCCAACCAAATGTATCAGTTTTCGGCTAAAAAAACGTTATCGCTCGTTCAAAGTTTGTATGAAAGCCATAAAGCGGTCAGTTACCCACGAACAGATTCAAAATATTTACCAAAAGATGTCGCGCAAACAATGAAAGATCGTCTGCAAGCCATCGCTAATTTTGACCCGCGGGCCAAAGAATACATTAAAGCCGGTAGCCAAGTCCAATTAACGAGCGTGTTTAACGATCAAAAAGTGACGGACCACTACGCGTTAATTCCGACAGAAGAAAGTCCGCGTGTCGAAAAAATGAGTAGTGATGAAGTGAAAATTTACCGCTTAATTGTTGACCGCTTTTTAGGCTTGTTTGCGCAAAAACATGTGGTGCAAACCGTCAAAGCAACCGTTGATTTTTCTGGTCATTTCTTTATTTTTAAACAAGAACAAGTTTTACAAGCTGGTTGGAAAACCGTTGAAAAACAAACCGATTTAATTGATTGGCAAAAATTAAAAACCATCAAAGGCAATTTCCAAGTCAATCAAGAATTAACGAGCGCGCCCAAACTAGCCACAGAAGGCAGTTTGCTGGCTTTGATGGAAAAACATTCACTAGGGACGCCGGCGACACGTGCAGAAATCATTGAAAAACTGATTAAGTCAGAATTAATGGAACGACGCGTAAATGCGTTAGCCGTAACTCCTAAAGGCAAACAGTTATTGAGCTTGGTCAACCCCTCCTTAGTGAGTCCTGAATTAACGGAGAAATGGGAAAAGGATTTGGCCGCCATTGAAAAAGGGCAAAAATCAGCCGACGTCTTTTTAAAAGAAATTGAAAAAGACA
>CAYNOA010000229.1:0-859 GCA_964398695.1 uncultured Enterococcus sp.
AAATTACCCGCATCCATGCTGCCTTCGGTTTTTCCGGCGCCGACAATATTATGAATTTCATCAATAAATAAAATAATTCGACCATCTGATTTTTTCACTTCTTGTAAAACCGCTTTTAAACGCTCTTCAAATTCACCACGGAATTTAGCCCCAGCAATTAAAGCCCCCATATCTAAAGAAAAGATTGTTTTATTTTTTAAATTTTCAGGAACGTCTTTACGAACAATTCGTTGCGCAAGTCCTTCAACAATTGCGGTTTTCCCTACGCCGGGTTCTCCAATTAAGACAGGATTATTTTTCGTTTTACGGGTTAAAATACGAATCACATCACGAATTTCTTCATCACGGCCAATAATGGGATCCATTTTTCCGCTTTTAACTTGTTGGACTAAATCCACGCCATACTTTTCCAAGGCTTTGTATTGTTCTTCTTGGTTTTGTGACGTCACACGATCGCCTCCTCGAATTTCTTCTATATTTTTTCTTAATTCTTTTTCATTCATTCCTTGTTGAATTAAATATTTAGTTAATGGATGATTTTTTAGTTTCATTAGCGCTAGAACAACGACTTCTGTTGCTAAATATTCGTCTTGAAATTCATTTTTAATTTGGTCTGCTTCATTAAATAATTGGAATAGATTTTGACTCATCGACTGACCATATTGAACATTGCCACCGGAAACACTCGGGCGTCGATCCAATTCTAAATCGACTTGTTTTTCAAAGTCATTCACGTCTAAGCCGGCGTCCGTATAAAAGTTTCGGGCAAACTGATTGGGTTGTAAAAAGATTTTCCATAAATGTGCAATATCAATTTCTTGGTGATGGCGGGTCATGGCAACTTGTTGTGCTTCGGATA
>CAYNOA010000229.1:869-3183 GCA_964398695.1 uncultured Enterococcus sp.
TAATGCACTTTGTAAAGTTGTCGTCATTTTCTCAAGATTCATTTTTATTTCCTCCCATCGGTTTTAGCTTTCGCCTATTTTTAATTATAAGCATTTGGTCAATATTGGTCAAATAATATCCTTTTCTTTTTCACCGAAATCTAAAAAAATCTTAAAAAATGTTCGCCATCTCGCTACATTTTTTAAGATTTCAATTACACTGCATCTGATACTGTAAATTTTTGTTTTTTCGTAAAAAGGACATACAAAAAACCAAGCAAAAACGGTAAGATAAAACTAGCAAATCGGTAAAGTAATAAAGACGAGGCCGCATCAATCGTTCCAACATATGGTCGAAAAATCATTAAATAAACAAACTCAAAAGAACCAATTCCAGCCGGCGACGGGATAATCCCTGACAAGACCGTTACGAAACTAATTAAAACAATCGATTTCACCAAACTCAAGTCGGGATGATCACCGACTAAACAAACATAAGGCAAAATAAACCAAGTGAGGGCTTTAGCTAAACTCCAAAAGTAAATTAAATAGAGGCGCGGTCTATCTTTCAACACTTCTTTTAATGTTTTTCTTAAGGCATTAATTTGTAAATTTGTCTGATCAGCAAACTTTCGTGTTTTTTCACCTTTAAACCAACGATGGCTTAAGCGAACGAATAAAACTTGGAGCTTTAAATTCATCGCGGCCATAAGTAGCAGCCCATTGATTAATAAGTTCACCACAATTGCCAGCAAGGTAAACCAAACGAGTTTACTTGACATTTGATAAAAATACGAGAAATTAAAGATTAAGCCAAGGATGGCAAAACTTAAAGCGGCTGTTTTAAACATCATAAAACGAAAAATAGCCACTCCGATTCCTTGAGAAACAGCGATATTTTTTTGATGATAAAAATTTATTTCAGCAAAAATTGTCCCCGCGCCAAATGTGATTACACGATAAAAGGCCGCATAACAAGAAGCGAACAAGCCATCAAAAGCACTGAATTTTTTAGTAAAGCTATGAACAGTTGTTTTGACCATTTGCCCTTCAAAATACTGATATAAAACACCAAGTGCCAAAACAAATAGTAATAAAATTAGACTCGTCTCTTTTAATTCTAGAAAAATTTCACCAAAAGATGGCCATAAATAATATAAAACAAGTGCGATAAAACTAGTAAATAAAATACCTTTTAAAAAATCTTTACTGAAAACTAACGACTTCATGTGTCACCCCTTCTTTCATCCAAACTGACAAACGTCTTTTAACGGTCTCTTCTCAAAAAAAGACAAGAATTAATGCAATAATGCTCCCAACTAGGTAAGTAAAAGTAAAATATTTCCGCTTAGGCAATGATGCATGATCAGCATTATACACCGGCAGAAGATTCTTTAAATAAAACCTTAAATATGAAAGATCTGCAGTTCTGTCTTCTACTGGAAGGTCCAGCCCGTAAGTAAAAGTAAAATATTTCTTTTTAGTCTTATGGTGAAAGAGTTTTTGACTAAATAAACCCATTGGCCCCCCACCTAGAAAGCCGATTAATAATAACGTTTTTTCGGGTATTCTTCTTTGATGTTTTATGGCCTTTTGTTTATCTAAGCCCATGAGAAAAAATAAACTGGTATTGACTAGTAGCAGATAAAGCAATAAGTTGGACATGGGTTCTCCTTTAGTAATCCTCGAAATCATTTTGCTTTGTTTTCTTTTATTATATTACAAACAACCTTTAATTACTCATTTTTTTATAGCTATTCGCCTAAAAAACACTCAATTGGCCGACAGCACCTTTTTTTGTTTCTTATTTACTATTTTTATTTTTCAACTCATACAATCATCACAAAAAAAAACTCCTCAATTTTTCGAAGAGTTTTTGTTTGTAGTCTATTTTAATGAATGCTTGCTTTTTACTGGGCGTTTAATTCAACAACCTTAACAATCACATCTGTGGCTTTTTCCATCGCTTGTAATGAAACAAATTCAAAGCGACCGTGCATGTTTTCGCCGCCTGCAAAGAGATTTGGCGTCGGAATACCCATAAATGAGATTTTTGAACCATCCGTCCCGCCACGAACCGGTTCAATAATTGGCTCAATCTCTAAGGCAAGCATCGCATTTTTCGCCAGTTCAACAATGCTCATGTCTTTTTCAATCACTTCACGCATATTGTAATAATTATCTGCCATTTCAACCATCACCCGTTCTTGATCAAAACGTTGGTTAATTTGTGCTTGAACTTTCAAAACGAAAGCTTTGCGTGCTTCAAATTTTTCGCGGTCGTGGTCTCGAATGATAATACTCATTTTTGCTTCTTCTGGATTGCCAGTTAAAC
>CAYNOA010000230.1:0-1956 GCA_964398695.1 uncultured Enterococcus sp.
CCAGGAGAAGCTTCCGTTCTATTATTTTATGCAGAAACGGGTAAAAAAGTATTGATAGACTCGCCAAAAGGTTTGGCAGTAAACCAGGAAACAGTCGCAGAATTGCTTGCGATTTTTGGCGAAGGAAACATCGTGTTGCAGTAAAGAATAAAAAAGTTTCAATCAATATTAGAGAAACGCTTTCAGTAAATTTACATTCGCTTTCAATTTTTTTGGTTTTTTTTACGATAACTCAAGACTTTTTAATAATAAAATGTTAAAATGTTAGTTGTGGGTAAAAATAAGAACAACTACCAACTAAATATTTAAATTTTGATGAGGTGAAAAACATGAAACGCATTGGTATTTTAACCAGTGGTGGGGATGCTCCAGGTATGAATGCAGCAATCCGCGCGGTTACCCGTAAAGCAATCTTTAACGGGATGGAAGTATTCGGAATTAACTATGGTTTTGCTGGTTTAGTTGCAGGAGATATCCGTCGTTTAGAAATTGCTGATGTTGGTGATAAGATTCAACGTGGAGGGACATTCCTTTACTCGGCTCGTTATCCAGAATTTGCTACTGAAGAAGGTCAATTAAAAGGAATTGAACAATTGAAAAAATTTGGTATCGAAGGTTTAGTGGTCATCGGTGGGGACGGTTCTTATCACGGGGCACTCGCGTTAACGAAACGTGGTTTCCCAGCGGTTGGGGTTCCTGGAACGATTGATAATGATATTCCTGGAACTGAGTTTACAATCGGCTTTGATACCGCCATTAATACCGTTTTGGATTCAATGGACCGGATTCGCGATACAGCAACTTCTCACGTTCGTACTTTTATTATTGAAGTAATGGGAAGAGATGCGGGTGACATTGCTTTATGGGCTGGTGTTGCTGGTGGTGCGGATGAAATTATTATTCCGGAACATGAATTTGATATGGAAAAAGTAGCAAAAAAAATTCAAGAAGGCCGCGACCGTGGAAAAAAACATTGCTTAATCGTTTTAGCCGAAGGAGTAATGGGCGGAAATGAATTTGCTGAGAAGTTGTCGAAATATGGCGATTTCCATGCACGTGTCTCAATTTTAGGTCATATCGTTCGTGGTGGTTCACCAACGGCGCGCGACCGAGTGTTAGCGAGTAAGTTTGGTGGCTTTGCAGTTGATCTTTTAAGAGAAGGTAAAGGCGGTCTTTGTGTTGGTATGATGGACAACAAAGTCATTGCATCAGATATTGTTGATACTTTAGAAAATGGCAAACACAAACCTGATCTTTCTCTTTATGATTTAAACCAAGAATTATCTTTTTAATTGTATCATCAAAGAATTAAACAGCGTTATGCTATTTAAAATAAACGAATAGGGGTAAGTTTTTCATGAAAAAAACAAAAATTGTTAGTACATTAGGACCAGCAAGTAACTCAGTTGAAATTATTTCTCAATTAATTGAGGCAGGAGCAAACGTTTTTCGTTTTAACTTCTCACACGGAGACCACGAAGAACAATTAGGACGTATGAACTTAGTACGTGAAGCGGTAAAAGCAACGGGTAAAAGCGTCGGTATCTTATTAGATACAAAAGGTGCGGAAATTCGTACAACAGCACAAGGAACTGAAAATGGCAAAATCGAATTTGCAATCGGTGATGTTGTTCGCATTTCAATGGATGATCAATTAGAAGGTTCAAAAGAAAAAATTGCTGTGACTTATTCAGGTTTATTTGAGGATGCCCATGTAGGTGGACATATCTTGTTTGATGATGGCCTAATCGATATGGAAATCGTTGAAAAAGACGAAGCAAATCGGGAATTAGTAACAAAAGTATTAAACTCAGGTATTTTAGGTTCTCGTAAAGGAGTTAACGCTCCAGGAATCTCAATTAGCTTACCAGGGATTACTGAAAAAGACGCAAATGATATTCGTTTTGGACTAGCAAATGATATTGACTTTATCGCAGCAAGTTTTGTTCGTAAAGC
>CAYNOA010000230.1:1966-3180 GCA_964398695.1 uncultured Enterococcus sp.
AAATTCGTGAAATTTTAGAAGAAACAAACATGAACCATGTTCAAATCATTTCTAAAATTGAATCTCAAGAAGGTATCGATAACATTGATGAAATCATCAAAGTTTCTGACGGTATCATGGTTGCTCGTGGTGACTTAGGGGTTGAAATTCCAGCTGAAGTGGTTCCGATGGTTCAAAAAGACATCATTAAAAAATGTAACGCGGCTGGTAAAGCAGTGATTACAGCTACTCAAATGCTAGAGTCAATGCAACAAAATCCTCGTCCAACACGAGCAGAAGCATCAGACGTTGCCAATGCAATCTTTGATGGTACAGATGCAACAATGCTTTCAGGTGAGTCTGCAAACGGCGCTTACCCAGTAGCATCAGTAGCGACAATGGCTCGTATTGATCAAGAAGCTGAAAAAACAATGTTAAAATTAGGTACTTACCAAATTAACCAATTTGATAAAACAGATGTAACAGAAACAATCGGTTTAGCAGTTGCTCGTGCGGCGAAGAACTTAGGCGTTAAATGTATCGTTGCTGCAACTGAATCTGGCTACACAGCTAAAATGATTTCTAAATACCGTCCGGATGCAGATATCTTAGCAGTTACTTTTGATGAGCGTATTAAACGTGGCTTGTTACTTAACTGGGGAGTTTATCCGACTGTTGCGGAAAAACCAACAACAACAGATGAAATGTTTGACTTAGCTTCTAAAAAAGCAGTTGAACTAGGCTTTGCTTCAGAAGGTGACTTAATCTTAATTACTGCGGGTGTTCCAGTGGGCGAACGCGGTACAACAAACGTAATGAAAATTCAATTAATCGGTTCTCGTTTAATTGAAGCACAAGGTGTTGGTGGCCGTTCAGTCGTAGCGAACGCTGTTGTTGCAAACAGTGCAGAAGAAGCAATTGCAAAAGCAAAAGAAGGTATGGTATTAGTTGTACCAACAACAGATAAAGATTATATGCCAGCAATTGAAAAAGCAGCTGCTTTAGTTGTTGAAGATGGCGGCTTAACTTCTCATGCGGCAGTTGTCGGTATTGCAAAAGATTTACCGGTTGTTGTTGGTGCGAAAGACGCAACATCAATTATTAAAGATGGTGAATTGATTACAGTTGACCCTCGTCGTGGGATCGTTTATCGTGGTGAAACAACAGCTATCTAATTTTTGAAACTGCTCAAAAGAGACGGAATCTTTCGTGCGGTATTGCCGGATCTCGAAGCC
>CAYNOA010000231.1:0-3167 GCA_964398695.1 uncultured Enterococcus sp.
GTGCTTTAGCACTTATCCTCGAGTTTGAAGCTTTCGAGCTGAGAGACTACAGGCTCGAAGCGGTCTCGCAGCTTCTGCCAACAAGGCGATTTTTCGCAGAGGAGCGGGATACTCAGCCCTTCTTTTTTTAAGCAAAAAAAAATCGGGACTGTGACAAAAATAAGTCACAGTCCCGATTCTGACTATTATTTTTACTCGTTTTGAGTCCATCAACACCATTTGACGAACAACCCTTATTTCTTGAAGCTACTTCTGTCACCATCGCTTTTATTTTAATAATATTTTTTAGCTGGTTCAACAACTAAGTAACGATAAGGCTCTTCCCCTTCAGAATGGGTTTTAACATAATCTTTTTTACTAAGTGCTGCGTGAATTTGCTTGCGTTCAAAAGCAGGCATTGGTTCTAAGAAAACTGGACGACCCGTCCGATCGACTTTTTCAGCGGTACGCTCGGCTAGGCGTTGTAAAATTGCTTGACGTTTTTCACGATAGTTTCCAACGTTGACCACAACAGATAACCGATTTTTAGCGATACGATGAATATAAACTTGGGCTAAATATTGTAGAGCATTCAATGTTTTTCCATGTTTACCAATCAAAATGCCTTGCTTTTGCGTATCTAATTGAAAAACAATCAAACCTTCTTCACGAGTCATTTTAACGAGTGCTGGGGTGCCCAATTCTTTTGAAATATTGGTTAAATAAATCGCGAGTTGTTTCAAAGCTGCTTCATCTTCTAATGCTGTCTGCTCTTCTTGCACTGTTTGCTCTTTTGTTTCTTTGGCAATCACCGGTTCGATGCTTGGTTTGGTAATTTCGATGACGGCTTCGATGGTCTCTTCGACGGCTTCTTCAATGACTTCACTCATGGTTAATTCAAGCGAAACACGGGCATCTTTTTTCCCAATTCCTAAAAAGCCTTTTTTTGCTTCCTCAAGAACGTCAATCGTTACTTGCTCTTTGGTCACTCCTAATGCTTCTAATCCTTTTTGGATGGCAGCTTCTGTTGTTAATCCTTCGTAAATCGGCATCTCCTTGGCCCCTCTCTAACTTTTTTCTATTTAATTATTTTTTACGTTTTTTCTTAGGGTTTTGTGCTTTTTGTAAAGCTTTGGCCTTTTGGCGTTCTAATTGCGCTTGTTCTTCACGCTCTTTTTGAATCTTGAATGGGTTATTAATTAAAAGGGTTTGGCCTACTTGGAATGCATTGGAAACGACCCAATATAAAGACAAGGCACTTGGTAAGTTAATCGCCATGACTAAAATCATGACAGGCATCACATAATTCATTATTTTCAAGCTCGCATTGGCTTCGACTTGACTCATACTTGATAAGTAGGTGCTTAAGAACGTAAAAATAGCCGCTAAGATTGGTAAAATAAAGTAGGGATCGGGTTCTCCTAAAACTTTCAGCCATAAGAAACTCCCTTCGCGTAATTCCGGTACACGCGAGATTGCTTGATAAATCGCCATTAAGATTGGCATTTGAACGAGCAAAGGTAAACAACCTGCATAGGGATTGACGCCATGTTCCGCGTAAAGTTTTTGTTGTGCTTCACGCAATTTTTGTTGCGTGTCTGCATCTTTCGCCGCATACTGTTGTTGTAATTCTTTGACTTTTGGTTGTAACTCTTGCGTTTTGCGCATGCTTTTCGTTTGAAAATGCATCAGTGGTAATAAAATAATCCGAATAATTAAAGTGAATAAGATAATTCCCATCCCGCGGCTCCCACTAATCGATAGCCATTTGACTGCTTGCGCAAAACTATAAACAATTTTTTCCCAAATCCCCGTACTAGAGGCTGTAATTTCTCCTGTGCCACAGGCTGATAAGATAACTACGAAAAAGAGCATCATCGTCATCCATAGTAGACGCTTTCTTTTTTTCACAAAAATAATTCCCTTCTATCTTTATTATTTTAATATTTTCGCTCGTTTTAACACATGGTGTAAATTGGCGTCAATTTCTTGATAGGATAAATGCGCGACACTCGGTCGTGCAATCAAGATAAAATCATATTCTGCTTGAATTTGATCTTTTAAACCGTATAGACTGCTACGAATTTTGCGTTTCACTTCATTTCGTTTAACTGCATTTCCAACTTTTTTCCCGACAGAAATCCCTACACGAAAATGGCTTTGACCTGTTTTAGGTAAGCTATAGATAACAAAATTTCGATTGGCGGTCGATTTTCCTGTCTCAAAAACCTTTTGAAATTCCTTCTCTTTCTTTACTCGGTATGACTTTCTCATCGTCTTGCATCCGTTCCTTCTTTTTTATTACTCACCTGTCAATCATACCATAATTCTTATCGTGGTTTCATCCTTTCGACTAAAAAAAGGATAAAAAAAAACCACTGATTTGCAGTGGTTTATGCAGAAAGAACCTTTCTGCCTTTAAGACGACGACTTGCGATCACGCGACGTCCATTTTTTGTACTCATACGTTTACGGAAACCGTGAACTTTTGAATGTTTGCGTTTATTTGGTTGGTATGTTCTTTTCATTCTTTCCACCTCCAAAAAGGGATTGCTATCGATACTTTACGACATACCTTGATAGTATAACGAAGACTTAGCTACTTTGTCAATTAAAAAATGCATTTGACTGCCTGATTTCAGCAATTTTTTTAAATAAGTTAAAATTTTGAAGTTTGAACCATTCAAGTAAGACGAAATTTTTCCGCTTTGTGGTCTAAAATAAGTCGTTCGTCGTTTGATTTGGTTATTTTTGTGCAAAAAATTCGATTTCTTACCTTGAATAGTTATCCACAAATAGCAAAATAAATGATTACTGGTTTGTGGAAGCTTTTTTTTTGCTTTTTTTTATTCTCACAGTTATCCCTCAGTTATCCACAAATCAACAGCAGAAGATAACTTATGCACAACTCGTTTTTTATTTGTGTATAAGTTCTTAAAAAGGCTTTACATAAAACGAAGTTTTCCCAAACCAGTTGTGGAAAACTCTTGTTTAAAGAAAGTTATGCACACGGAGTTTTATGTTGTTGATAACTTTTTATCACACTGTGGATTTCTTTTTTTAGTTTTACGCACATTGTGGAAAAATAGATTTTTTTTGGTTTTTTCTTTTTAAATCTGTGGAAAACTTTTACGATTCATGCTATTTTAGTAGTATCTATCTTTATCTACTTTTACAGGAGGATTATT
>CAYNOA010000232.1:0-2552 GCA_964398695.1 uncultured Enterococcus sp.
CTACTTTACATTGCCCCTTATGCTGGAACAGCGATGGGAGAAGAATTCATGTATAACGGCAAACACGTGCTAATCGTCTTTGATGATTTATCAAAACAAGCCGTGGCTTATCGTGAATTGTCTTTATTACTTCGTCGTCCACCAGGTCGTGAGGCGTATCCAGGGGATGTCTTTTATTTACATTCTCGTTTATTAGAACGAGCAGCCAAATTAAGTGATGAACTCGGTGGCGGCTCAATGACGGCCTTGCCATTTGTTGAGACCCAAGCTGGCGATATTTCGGCTTATATTCCAACCAACGTGATTTCGATTACCGATGGACAGATTTTCTTAGAAAGTGATTTGTTCTATTCTGGTGTTCGTCCAGCCGTTGCGGCCGGTCTATCGGTTTCTCGAGTAGGTGGCTCTGCACAAATTAAAGCAATGAAAAAAGTAGCGGGAACATTGCGTTTGGATCTAGCAAGTTATCGTGAATTAGAAGCCTTTACTCAATTTGGTTCAGACTTAGATGCAGCGACCCAAGCTAAATTAAACCGTGGTCGTCGAACCGTTGAAATTTTAAAACAAAAATTACATGCACCACTACCAGTTGAAAAACAAGTGTTGATTTTATATGCATTAACACACGGTTTTTTAGATACGGTTCCAGTGAATCGGATTTTAGAATTTGAAGCGGGCTTGTTTGCTTTTATCGATAAAGAACACGCAGAATTGTTCGAAACCATTCGCACAACCAAGGATTTGCCTGAGGAAAAATTATTGGATACAGCAATTAAAACTTATCGCGACCAATTACTGTTAAGTAAAGCTTATGCAGGAACGACCCAAGATAAATTAGCTGCGATGGAAAATGTATAAAAGAGGTGAAAGTTCATGGGAGCGTCCCTTAATGAAATAAAACAGCGCATCGTCTCCACTAAAAAAACGAGTCAAATCACGCGCGCCATGCAAATGGTCTCCGCCTCTAAATTAACAAAATCAGAAGAGCACTCAAATCACTTTCAAATTTATGCTTCCAAAATTCGTGAGTTAGTAACCCATATTATTGCGAGTTTACCAGAGGAAGAAAACATTGAAGAATCAGATGAGAACGTAACCGAAGAAATCAACTATAATAGTATGTTGATTCATCGACCGATTAAACGAACGGCATATATTGTCGTTACTTCTGATGGTGGCTTAGTGGGCGGTTATAATAGTTCAATCTTAAAGCAAGTCATGACCATTATTGAAGAAGATCATCGTTCACCTGAAGAATATGTGATGTTAGCTATCGGTGGGGCCGGTGCTGACTTTTTTAAAACCCGAGGGATTAATGTTGCTTATGAGTTACGCCATCTTTCTGATCAACCAAGTTTTGAAGAAGTTCGTAAAATCGTGTCTTTAACGACAACGATGTATCAAAATGAGGTATTTGATGAACTTTACGTTTGCTATAACCATCATGTGAACTCGTTAACGAGTCAATTTCGGGTAGAAAGAATGTTGCCAATTTCAGATATCAATCACGATGAGGCAATTGCGTATGAACAAGAGTATATTTTTGAGCCTTCTAAAGAAGAGATTTTAAAACAGTTACTTCCTCAATATGCGGAAAGTTTAATTTACGGCGCAATTGTCGATGCCAAAACAGCGGAGCATGCAGCTGGAATGACAGCGATGAAGACAGCGACAGACAATGCAAAAACAATTATTGATGATTTAACTATCTCTTATAATCGTGCACGACAAGGAGCGATTACACAAGAGATTACAGAAATTGTTGGGGGCGCCGCTGCTCTCGAATAATTTTGTCAATGAATGGAGGAAAAGAAATGAGTTCAGGCAAAATAGCCCAAGTTGTTGGTCCCGTTGTTGACGTGGAATTTTCTTTAGACCAAAACTTGCCAGATATTAATAATGCCTTAATTGTCTATAAAAATAACGAAGAAAAAACAAAGGTTGTTTTAGAAGTTGCTTTAGAACTTGGAGATGGCATCGTCCGAACAATTGCGATGGAATCAACTGACGGACTCCAACGGGGCATGGAAGTTCTAGATACAGGACAAGCCATATCTGTTCCGGTCGGGAAAGAAACTTTAGGTCGTGTATTTAACGTTTTGGGTGATACAATCGATTTAGGGGAAGCTTTTCCCACAGATGCCAAACGGGAAGTCATCCATAAAAATGCCCCTAAATTTGAAGAATTAAGTACGAGCACTGAAATCTTGGAAACAGGGATTAAAGTTATCGATTTACTCGCTCCTTACTTAAAAGGTGGGAAAGTTGGTTTGTTTGGTGGTGCCGGTGTCGGGAAAACGGTCTTAATCCAAGAATTAATTCATAACATTGCGCAAGAACATGGTGGGATTTCCGTATTTACTGGTGTAGGCGAGCGAACTCGTGAAGGAAATGATTTATATTTTGAAATGAAAGATTCTGGCGTAATTGAAAAAACAGCCATGGTCTTTGGACAAATGAATGAGCCGCCTGGTGCACGGATGCGTGTAGCTTTAACCGGTTTAACGATTGCTGAGTATTTCCGTGATGTTGAAGGACAAGACGTACTACTC
>CAYNOA010000232.1:2585-3165 GCA_964398695.1 uncultured Enterococcus sp.
ATTGATAATATTTTCCGTTTTACTCAAGCTGGTTCTGAAGTCTCAGCTTTACTAGGTCGGATGCCTTCAGCTGTAGGTTATCAACCAACACTTGCAACAGAGATGGGGCAATTACAAGAGCGAATTACTTCAACGAAAAAAGGTTCAATTACTTCGATTCAAGCAATTTATGTACCAGCAGATGACTATACGGATCCTGCTCCAGCAACAGCTTTTGCGCACTTGGATGCAACAACAAACTTAGAGCGGAAATTAACCGAGCAAGGAATCTATCCAGCCGTTGATCCATTGGCGTCTTCTTCTAGTGCATTAGCACCAGAAATTGTTGGGGAAGAGCACTATGAAGTGGCGACAGAGGTACAACATACTTTACAACGTTACCGTGAATTACAAGATATTATTGCAATTTTAGGGATGGACGAGCTATCTGATCAAGAAAAAGTTTTAGTTGCACGTGCTCGAAGAATTCAATTTTTCTTGTCACAAAACTTTAACGTGGCCGAGCAATTTACCGGACAACCAGGTTCTTATGTGCCGGTTGCAGATACGATTCAAGGTTTTAAAGAAATTTTAGAAGGCA
>CAYNOA010000233.1:0-3151 GCA_964398695.1 uncultured Enterococcus sp.
CTAACAAAAAACCCAGAAAAGTCAGGAGACTTTTTCTGGGTTTTTTGTTAGATAAATGATTCAATTGCTGACCAAGCCTCTTCTTTACCCATTTTAGTTTCAGATGAGAATAAAACAAAATGGTCCTCCGGGTCAAAATCAAGGGCTTTTTTAACGATACTTTCGTGTTTATTCCATTTTCCTCGTGGAATTTTATCAGCCTTTGTTGCAACAACAATGACTGGAATCTCATAATATTTCAAATATTGGTACATTTGAATATCATCTTCAGTCGGTTTATGACGTAAATCGACGATTGAGATGACTGCCTTTAATTGTTCGCGTTGGGTTAAATACGTTTCAATCATTTTTCCCCACTTTGCGCGTTCTGTTTTCGAAACTTTTGCATAACCATAGCCAGGGACGTCAACAAAGTGGAGCGCATTTTCGATTAAATAAAAATTTAACGTCTGTGTTTTTCCTGGTTTTGAGGAAGTTCGCGCTAAATTTTTACGATTAATTAACGTATTGATAAAAGACGATTTCCCTACATTGGATCGTCCAGCTAAAGCAATTTCGGGTAGTGGGCTATCTGGATACTGTGCCGGTGAGACTGCGCTAATTACGATTTCTGCTGAATGAACGTTCATTTTTTCATTCCTTTCTCTCAATAAACATTAGAATTAGCCAGATTGTAAGCAACCAATCTGGCTATCCCTAAAGATTATCCTACTTTTTTCTCTTGGTAAATCAGTTTTGGCTGTGCTTTGCCAATTGCGGCGTCCTTGGTAATCACGACTTCTTCAATATCTTCTTGTGAAGGAATGTCAAACATGACATCTAACATAATATCTTCAATAATTGAACGCAAGCCCCGAGCCCCAGTATTTCTTTCAATGGCTTTTGCAGCAATGGCTTTTAGCGCACCCTCTTCAAATGAAAGTTTCGTGTCATCTAGTGCTAATAATTTTTGGTATTGTTTCACTAAAGCATTTTTTGGTTCTGTTAAAATCCGAACTAAATCAGCTTCCGTTAACTTATCAAGTGCGGCCATGACTGGTAAACGGCCGATAAACTCAGGAATTAGGCCAAATTTCAATAAATCTTCTGGAATAATATGTTTCATGATACTCTCATTCTCTGAAATTTTTTGGTTATTCGCGCCAAATCCAATCGTTTTTTCACCCATCCGGTTTTTAACAATCGTTTCAATGCCATCAAAAGCACCACCAACAATAAAGAGAATATTGGTTGTATCAATTTGAATCATTTCTTGATGGGGATGTTTACGGCCACCTTGAGGCGGAACACCTGCAACCGTTCCTTCTAAGATTTTTAGCAAGGCTTGTTGGACGCCTTCTCCTGAAACATCACGCGTAATCGAAACATTCTCACTTTTACGTGCAATTTTATCAATCTCATCGATATAAATAATCCCTTTTTCTGCTCTTTCAACATCATAATCTGCTGCTTGCAAGAGTTTTAAGAGAATATTTTCAACATCTTCTCCAACATAACCAGCTTCAGTTAAACTCGTTGCATCGGCAATCGCAAATGGGACATTTAAGCTACGAGCCAAAGTTTGCGCTAAAAATGTTTTCCCAGAACCAGTTGGACCAATTAAACAAATATTGCTTTTTTGCAACTCGACGCCGTCATCTTCTGATTCTACATTTACCCGTTTATAGTGGTTATAAACCGCGACGGACAAGGCCCGCTTCGCACGATCTTGACCAATTACATATTGATTTAATATGTCTAACAGTTCTTTGGGTTTTGGTACATCCATAAACTCAAAAACTGCTTCTTCGTAAAATTCTTCATCAATAATTTCCTTACACAGTTCGATACATTCATCACAAATGTAGACACCTGGACCAGCTACAATTTTACGTACTTCATTTTGTGCTTTTCCACAAAATGAGCAACTAACTGGATCATTTCCTTTTGTATTTTCGTACACGGTGTTCACTCCTTGATTTTTCATCTTCTATTCATTTGAAGGAAGAAAAGCTTAATTTAACAACCTTTGCACATTCTAACACAGTTCAATTAAAAGAAAAAGACTTTCACTCAATTGCATTAAAGAATTCTAAAGAATTTTTCTCATTTAAAAAAACCGCCAGAGGAGACTCCCCAGACGGTCTTTTAAAGGTAAAATTAAGCTTCAACGGCAGTCGACGTAATAATTTCAACTGCTTTTTTCATTGTAATGTCATGTTTTAACATCTCTTCTGATAAAACGCGACGTACTTGTGCTTCAGGCATGTTGTAGCTTTCTGCTAATTCTTTGATTTCCGCTTCGATTTCTTCAGCAGTTGTTTCAAATCCTTCTGCTTTGGCAATTGCTTCAATCACTAAGTTTGTTTTCACGCGGTTATCTGCTTCGCCTTCGAATTGTTTGTGTAGATCCGCTTCTGTTGTACCTGTTAATTGGTAGTACATTTCTGGGTTAATTCCTTGACGTTGCATATTGTTTAGGAACTCATCCATTGCACGGTGTACTTCATCGTGAACCATTACGTGTGGTAATTCCACGATTTCTGCGTTTTCAACAGCTAAACGAATCGCTGCTTCTTCAACTGCATCTTTCGCCGCTTCTTCTTTATTTGCTTTAATTTCAGCTAAGAATTTTTCTTTTAACTCAACTAAAGTTTCAACTTCATCGTCGATATCTTTGGCAAATTCATCATCTAATTCAGGTAATTCTTTTGCTTTTACTTCATGAACAGTTACTTTAAAGGTTGCTTCTTTACCAGCTAAATCTTCTGCTTGATATTCTTCTGGGAAAGTAACGACAACATCCATTGCGTCGCCTGCTTTTTTACCAACTAATTGTTCTTCAAAGCCAGGAATAAATGAACCTGAACCTAACTCTAATGAATAGTTTTCGCCTTTGCCGCCTTCAAACGCTTCCTCACCTAAGAAGCCTTCAAAATCAATAACGACTGTATCGCCTTCAACTGCTGCTGCTTCTTTTACAACTAATTCTGCATGTTGTGCTTGTAATTGTGTTAAACGTGCATCCACGTCTGCATCCGTTGCTTCACGATCTTGTTTTTCAACGGTTAAGTTTTTATATGCACCTAATTTTACTTCAGGTTTTACGGTAACTTTTGCTGTAACTACCCAGTCTTGACCTTTTTCCATGCTTTCAACGTCGATTTCTGGA
>CAYNOA010000234.1:0-3118 GCA_964398695.1 uncultured Enterococcus sp.
GGTTAGGTCGCTTTCCAATGAAAGGCATCGTGGTCGATCGCAAGGAGATGATTCGCCAAACAAAAGAACTGTTTAAAGAAGTCGAACTCAATGTGGATCCAGAAGCATTAGCCGGCACACTTTCTCCGTCAACCTTGCAATTAGTTGAAATCGCCAAAGCCGTGAGTCATCATTCCAAAATTATTATTATGGACGAGCCAACTTCTTCGTTAACAGAAAATGAAACGAAACACCTCTTTAAAATCATTCGCTCTTTGCAAGATAAAGGGGTCGCAATTATTTATATTTCACACAAAATGGAAGAAATTTTAAAAATTTCTGATGACGTAACCATCATGCGCGATGGCCAATATGTGGGCACCTGGGCCGCAAAAGAGTTGACGACGGATTTAATTATAAAACGCATGGTGGGGCGTGACATGACCCAACGCTTCCCAGAAAAAAATTACCAACCGAGTCAAGAAGTTATCTTAAAAGCAACCGACTTAACGGCTACTGACCCGAAATCTTTTAAAGGGGTTAATTTTGAACTACGCAAAGGCGAAATTCTAGGTATCGGTGGCTTAGTTGGCGCACAGCGTACGGAATTAGTGGAAGCAATTTTTGGTTTAAGAGGGATTGCTTCAGGAACACTCGAAAAAAATGGGCAAGAATTAAAAATTCGGAATCCCAAAGACGCCATTAAAAATAAACTCGCACTTTTAACTGAAGAACGACGCGCAACTGGGATTTTTGGTGTCTTATCGATTTTAGATAATACCGTCATTGTGAATCAAAAAGATTATGCCCACGCTGGTGTATTAAATGATCATGAACGCCATATAGCTGCCGAAAAAGCGAATAAAGAATTACGGACGAAAACACCAAATATGGATGAATTAATTCGAAACTTATCTGGTGGAAACCAACAAAAAGTTCTACTAGCCCGTTGGTTATTGACGAATCCAGATATTTTAATTTTAGATGAACCAACTCGTGGAATTGATGTCGGAGCCAAGTTTGAAATTTATACAATTATGCACAAATTAGCGGCGCAAGGCAAATCCATTATTATGATTTCTTCGGAAATGCCCGAACTTTTAGGAATGTCCGACCGCGTGATGGTGATGGCTGAAGGGCACGTGACGGGGATATTAGCAGCTGAGGACGCTGATTCAGTCATTGTCATGGATTATGCGACTCGGTTTGTCGAAAAAAAGCACGAGGGATTTGATGAAAGTGAGGAAAATTAAATGGAAACACAAGTGAAAATCTTGCCACGCAAACAGTTTGGAATGTATTTTTCAATTATTGGTGCGGCAATTTTAATATTAGCGGTCGTTCTTTGGTACGCGCTAGATCCTAATGTTTTTTATGAATTAGCAATCTATGTTGGCATGGTCGGAGCAGCCGCCTTATATTTTGGTAGTAATCAAATGCTTGCCCGAAAATACAAAGATGGCGAAGTGGAAATTTCAAAAGAAACGGCTAAAACGTTCTTTTTAAATAATGCGATTATTATTTCTTTGTTATTACTGGTTGTGGTCATTATGGTGATTGAACCGCGCTTTATGCAATTAAACGTGCTTTTAGACATCTTAACCATGTCTTCAACGAAAATGATTGTCGCTTTGGGAATTGCCTTTACTTTATTAATTGCCGGAACGGATCTGTCGGCTGGGCGTATGGTTGGACTGGCGGCAGTTGTTTCAACATCAATGTTGCAAAATCCGGATTATGCCAATCGTTTTTTCCCGGATTTGCCCGCCTTGCCTGTCATCTTACCGATAGTGATAGCCGTCATTGCAACGGCAATTTTTGGAATGATCAATGGTTTTTTAGTCGCTAAGTTTGATATGCATCCATTTATTGCGACGTTGGCTGTATCGGTTATTGTCTACGGGGCTACCTCTTTATACTTTGATATGGAACCAAATAAATCACAACCAATTGGTGGGATTCGACCAGATTTTGTTGCCTTAGGTCAAAAGAAAATCTTAACCATGGGCGGATTCCCGGGAATTTCAATTTTAGTACCCATCGCGATTTTCTTTATTCTTTTAATTTGGTTTATTTTAAATAAAACCGTTTTTGGAAAAAATGTCTATGCGATTGGTGGAAACCGTGAAGCAGCGGTTGTTTCTGGTGTGAACGTTTTTAAAACAACCATGGGTATTTTCGTTTTAGCAGCAGTATTATATGGGATTGCGGGCATTTTAGAAGGCGCTCGGACTGCCGGAGCTACGAACCAATATGGTAATGGTTATGAGCTGGATGCGATTGCAGCTTGTGTCGTTGGTGGTGTATCCTTAAGTGGTGGTGTTGGTAAAGTTGGCGGAATTGTCAGTGGCGTACTGATCTTTACCGTCATTCAATATGGTTTACAATTTATTGCGGTTAGCCCAATGTGGCAACAAGTGATTAAAGGAATTATCATTGCGGTGGCCGTAGCCATTGACTTAATGAAACACCGCAAAAATTAATTGCTCCCTCATTTCTTAGTGAAACCTTTAGTTTGCATCACTAAGAAATAGTAACATAAAAGAAATCGACCTTACAGTAGTAGTGAGGTCGATTTTGCTCATATTATAAATATTTTAATTCTAAAAAATAAGCCGAGAAACAAAGGACTACGTTAATCTATGATGTCGATTATGATTGCTTCTTTGAATAGATAACAGAGCTAGCCACGCAAGGAAAATAATAAAATGAATCTACCTTATCGAAAAACTCAACCGAATTCGGTTGGGTTTTTTATTTGTTGCGTTGCCAAAAAAATCGCGTCTTTTGTAATCAATCAAGCATGATTATTCGTTGAATCATTGGATGATAAAAATCATTTTAGGTTTTAAATTAAATCCTAAAGGCAATATTCGGGAACTTTTCAGGTGAAAGGTGGGAAGAAACTTAGATAAAGGTGCCCTATAATCAAAGTATCAAAACAAAAACGTTTTCAGGAGGAAAGAACATGACATTAAAAGTTGGTGTAATCGGTTGCGGCGGAATTGCTCGTGGAAAACACTTGCCAGCCTTAGCACAATTAGAAGAAGTTGAATTAGTTGCATTTTGCGATATTATTATAGAAAAAGCAGAAGAAGTCGCAGAAGTTCGCGGTACAAAAGATGCAAAAGTATTTGCA
>CAYNOA010000235.1:0-3095 GCA_964398695.1 uncultured Enterococcus sp.
GTTCTTTAAACAAGACTAAGTCACGTGCCATGGTTGCTGGGTTACATGAAATGTAGATGACTTTTTCTGGTTGCATTTCACAAGTCGCTTCAATAAAGCTAGCATCTAAGCCTTTTCTTGGCGGATCAACAAAAACCACGTCGGGTTCAATGCCGACTTTTTGCCATTGCGCCATCATTTTTTCTGCTTTACCGACTAAATAGGTCGCGTTTTCAATGCCGTTTAATTTGGCATTTTCGTTGGCATCGCTAACCGCTTCGGCCACCATTTCCATCCCGTAGACATGTTTGACTTGATCGGCAATGCTTAAACCAATCGTACCAATGCCGGCATACGCATCAATCACGGTATCGGTTGGTTTTAATTCGGCCAACTCGAAGGCTTTTTTATAAAGGTTTTCGGTTTGAACGGTATTGACTTGGTAGAAAGATTTGGCTGAAATTCGGTAAGTTTTGCCTAGTAATTGATCTTCAATATAAGCTTGGCCGTAAAGGACTTTTTCAGTTGGGCCTAAGATGACATTGGTTTTTTCTTCATTCACGTTTTGTATCACCGACACGACTTCAGGAATTTGTTCTTTAATGACCGCCGCAATTTCTTGGCCTTTAAAGAATTTTGCGCGACGGGTAACTAAAACAACCATCATTTGGTGAGAATAGTGACCGCGGCGTACGACAATATGGCGCATAAAACCTTCATTCATTTCTTCGTTATAGGCCGTAATCCCAAAACGCGATAAAATATCACGAACTTTGATGATGGCTTCATCAATCGCTGGGTCTTGAATATAAAAGTCTTCCACTGGAAGAATTTGGTGGCTGTTTTTACGGTAAAAGCCTGTTACAAGTTCGCCGTCTTTTTTACGTACTGGGATTTGGGCTTTGTTGCGGTATTGAATCGGATTTTCCATGCCTAAGGTTGGTAAAATTTCAACTTCAGGCATTTTAGCAATTTTCGTCATGACTTTTTCAACTTGTTTTTGTTTAAAAAGTAATTGTTGCTCATAACTTAAATGACTAAGCGGCGCAATACCCGTCCGTAACAAGTTTTCATTCACGACAGCTTGACGGTCTGGGCTTGTTTTACTTCTTTCAACGACTTTGGCAAAACCAAATTTCGCACCGACTTTGATAATTTTGGCTTGGACGATTTCCCCTGGTAAGGCATTTTCAATAAAAAGCGGATACGTGTCCACTTTCGCGACGCCTAGGCCTTCGTGGGATAAGTCAATAATTTCAACTTCTAGTTCTTGATTTTTTTTAAGATTGATTGGATTCATGTTGGGACTCCTTCATATTTTATTACTTGTATTTTAACAAAAAGACGGCAAGAAAGGAAATAAGAGCCAAACAAAAGTGTTTCTCTCTTATTTCCTTCGTACAACTATTCAGTTTGTTCTTCAAAATCACT
This sequence comes from uncultured Enterococcus sp., assembly GCA_964398695.1. GTDB lineage: Bacteria > Bacillota > Bacilli > Lactobacillales > Enterococcaceae > Enterococcus_I. The sequence goes on from CAYNOA010000235.1 coordinate 1,411, forward strand.
TTCTTTTAAGCGTTCGACTTCTTCTAAGAATTCTTTGCTGACTTCTTCATATTCACCTAAGACGGCTTCTTCTGGAATGGCATCCAAATCCGCATAAAATTCAATGTGATTATGTAGATTTTCAAAAGTCATCGGTGCATCGCCGCCATACTCACCATCTAAATTGATCATTAGACGTTTGTCTGGATCGGGTAAATTGACTTCGAGTTTCGCTGTTTTCGTGTATAAGACGCGCCGATCATTGATATGTTTGCCTCCGTTAATCATTAAAGCCACGAGATGCATAATTTCAAAAACGTTGGCTGTTTTGATAATGATTAAAGAAAATTTGCCGTCATCGAGTTTAGCATCGGGCACAATTTGTTCAAATCCACCAACTGAATTGGTTAAACCGAGGAAAAACATCGAGGCATCGCCATCATAATCGCCATCATCGTATTTTAAATGCATTTTGATGGGTTTAATCCGAGGAAGTAACTCGGCGCCTTTGGCTAAATAAGCTAAATAACCAAAGATGCTTTTTAATTCAGAGGGTACTTCATAAGTGAGTTCCGTTAAATGGCCCCCCGCTGCGATATTGATAAAATATTTTTCATTGGTTTTGCCAATGTCCATTTTGACGGTTTGCTTTTTCAAAATAACTTCGGCGGCGGCGCGAATATTATCACGCGGTATTTTTAAAGCACGGGCATAATCATTCGTTGTGCCCCCAGGAATAATCGCCATTTGTGGGCGTTTTTCTAGTGGGGCAATGCCGTTAACGACTTCATTGATCGTGCCATCCCCACCTGCGGCCACGATTAAATCAAATCCGGCTTCGGCGGCTCTTTTGGCTTCTTTTTTTGCTGAATCTGGTTCAGGAGTTGTCGCAAAAGCACTCGTTTCAAATCCAGCTTGTTCTAACACATCTAAAATATCAGGTAAACTTTTTTTCACTAGTTCTTTTCCTGAGGTTGGATTGTATATGATCCGAGCTTTTTTCATGGGATGCTCCTATCTTTTGGCCAATGCTTCTTGTAACAATTTGTTCACGACACCTGGATTGGCTTGGCCTTTGGTTGCTTTCATAATTTGTCCGACTAAAAAGCCCACGGCACGGTCTTTGCCGTTTTTGAAGTCTTCCACTGATTTTTCATTCTTGTCTAAAATTTCATTGATAATTGGCAACAATTGACTTGGATCAGAAAGTTGGATTAAGCCTTTTTCTTTCACCACTTTTTCTGCGTCACCGCCGTTAGTAATTAACTCGCGGAAGACTTTTTTCGCAATTTTTGAGCTGATGGTTCCATCGGCAATTAAACGAATCATGCCTGCTAAGTTTTCAGGGGTTAATTTTGTTTCATGTAGTTCCATCTTTTCACTATTTAAATAAGCAGAAACTTCACCCATTAACCAGTTTGACGCTTGTTTCGCATCGGCACCTGCTATGATCGTTGCATCAAAGAAATCAGACATTTCTTTGGTTAAAGTTAAGACCATTGCATCGTATTCTGGTAAATCTAACTCTTTCATATAACGCGCTCGACGGGCTTGTGGCATTTCTGGTAAGGTTGCCCGAACTTTTTCAATCCATGCGTCACTAATTTCAAAACGTGGCACATCTGGCTCTGGGAAGTAGCGGTAATCAGAAGAACCTTCTGTGACGCGCATTAAGGACGTTTGACCAGTTGCTTCTTCGTAACGAC
>CAYNOA010000236.1:0-3063 GCA_964398695.1 uncultured Enterococcus sp.
AGTATCTATACCAGACAAAAAAGTAATGCTCGTTGGTTCTCTAATGATTCCAAATCAAGCGACGGGGCTTATTTTATTTGCTCATGGGAGTGGGAGTAGTCGATTTAGTCCGCGTAATAATTATGTGGCAGAGGTGTTGAGACAACGTGGTTTTGGCACCTTGTTGTTAGATTTACTGACTTTTGAAGAAGATAGGGATGTTGAAAAACGTTTTGATATTAACTTACTAGCTAAGCGGTTGCAGACGGCCACGTTATGGCTGCAAAAACAAGAGCAAACAAGCAATCTACCTATCGGCTATTTTGGGGCAAGTACTGGTGCAGCTGCTGCCATCGAGTCAGCTGCATATCTTGGAGAGCAGATTAAAGCAATCGTCTCAAGAGGCGGTCGTCCTGATTTAGCTTGGCAGTACTTAGATGCGCTGAAATCCCCGACGCTTCTAATTGTAGGTGGCAATGACGAGGTTGTCATTGAGCTAAATCAAAAAGCCTATGAAAAAATAAATGTCATCAAGGGCATCGAAATAGTAGCAGGCGCAACCCATCTGTTTGAAGAACCTGGCACGCTAGAAATCGTTGCGAACTTGGCTGCAGATTGGTTTGCGCACTATTTGGTGAAAAGATAGCTTAACAAATCATTCAAGACCAAAAATTATCGTTGTAAAAAAGAGCTGAATGTGCTCATAAGAAAACGAGGGCAATCGCTTCATTGCGCAATACTGTGCATATAGATTAAATTATGGCTTCGTGTATTTACTAATAAAATAACCAATGAAATTGTAGGAGGGGTTAAACATGAATTATACAAGAAAGTTTTTTGAGGCGATTCTTAGTTCGTATGCAATCATTATGAGCATGTGGCTGTTTTTTTTCGCAGCACTAATTTTTTCATTTGTGATATTTTTCTTTTTTGATATTGTCGTAAGCCCTATCTATCCTTTTGGACTCGTATTAATCAAAATTATTTTTGGCGAAGATGGGATTTTAGATACTTTTATTGGAATAGATGACTAAAATTAAATAAAAGTACGTCATTATCACCAGTGACACTTAGTTTGATACATGGCCTTGTATCTTTAGAGATTACCATGTCTTTTTTGTCTAGTTTAGTGCAGCCTAATCACATAACTATATTTTCTGGAATCAGGGCGAAAAACTCGGTTCTTTAGTACCGAGATGAAACTTTAAATATAATATGCAAGGAATGAATTATAATTATGAGAAAATCAACCATTCGTTTCATTGGATATATTGTCGCAATTATTTACACAATCTATATGTTTACCGCGGGGCTGATACCGTCAAACGAGGAAATAGCTAATTTAAAAAGAGAAGAATCAGAAAAAGCCGAAATACTTAATGAATATTATAAAGAGAATAGTTATAAAATCGAACTGATTTCAATGACAGATAATCACGGGATTAAAATTCCATCATACAAAAAAGACAATCTGGAAAAAGTTTATTCTGATAATGGCAAGGGTCAAAATATAACGATGTTACTAAAAGTCAGTCTTTCTGAATATCCAGAACGAGAAATTGACTTCGCTAACTTAACGCTTAGACGAAGATTGATTATAGATCCAAGTGATTCCGAGGTTAAATCAAAAGATATTTCTATTGGTGTAGCCAATCGAAAAACTGGTCTTGTAGAAGTGACCTTTTTGCATAAAGGGCTGTCTTCGTCAAACAAGATTTCCCCTCTGTCATTCGAAATAAGCGATCGCAAAAATCGGTTTGCGCCTATTAAAACTTACGAGATACCTAGATTTGGCGATGATTTATCTGATAGAAATGGCGTATTAGACTACAAAAAAGTAGAATCAAAAATAAAAGAGTAATACTCAGATTAGATGAATATTATACAAATGATCTTTATCTTAGAGAGGGTGAACGGCTAGTCAATCCTACTAGGATTTGCTTGCAAAGAGCGATTTCAGAAGTAGGTATACGTTCTTTGTTTGAGTATGATTTTGGTGACGGTTGGGAAATTTCGTTAACTTTAGAAAGAATTCGTGAGGAAGAAATTTCGCTTGCGTTATTACTACGCGCACGTATCTTGGAAAAGCGTAGCGTGGGGTATTAAACAAGTTTCAAAAAATCAATTAAAAATAATTATTTTAAGGAAGAAGCAAATGAAAATTATTGATTTATCGCTGCCAATTTTCACCGGGATGCCTGTTTTTCCAGGTGATCCCGAAGTTCAAATTGATCGCGTACATACGTATGAAAATAAATCATGGGAATTGCGAAAAATGAGCATGGGCACGCATACGGGGACCCACGTCGATGCTTTTTCGCATATGCATCCAGGCTTGGAAAGTTTAGATGAGATTCCTTTAGAAAAATTTTTTGGTCCAGCAGAAGTAGTGGATACAAAGCAAGAGTGGCCGAAAGAAACGGGTTTATTATTTCTAGAAGAAGTCGGAATCGCCGCACTACCAAGAATGATTGCTGCAAAGCCAAAATTTGTTGGCGGGGAGTTAACGGAAGAATTAGAACGCGCCTTACTTGGTGAGAAAATCATCACTTATACGGGCTTAATTCATTTAGAAAAATTACCAAAAGGGCAGAAATTTCTATTTTATGGCTTTCCTTTAAAGATAAAAGACGGCGACGGTTCGCCTGTTCGCGCACTGGCGATATTGGAAGACTAAGACAAGGGCTGATTTTTAAAAGGAGAATAAAATGAATCATATTGAGATTAATGTATCCAATCTTCAAAAGACAAAAGACTTTTATGCCGATTTATTGAAGTTGCTTGGATGGGCAATCTTTCAGGAATGGCCTTTGGGGTTTAGCTATCAAAAAAATGGGTTGTACTTAGTATTTGTTCAAGCAGAAGAAAAATTCAAGGAATCTGGGTATCATCGAAAACAAGTAGGATTGAATCACTTGGCATTTAACGTTGATTGTATTGAACAATTCCATGACGCGATTCAACTTTTAGAAGCAAAAGGAAGTCAATTTTTGTACAAAGAACGCTTTCCATATGCGGGTGGTGATTCGGTGAAACGTTGCTTTTTTGAAGATCCTGATCGAATAAAAGTTGAGTTAGTTTTGC
>CAYNOA010000237.1:0-3038 GCA_964398695.1 uncultured Enterococcus sp.
TCTTAATTATTTCTTGCATTTTTTCTTTATTATTCATTTGGCACTTCCTTTAATTTAACTTCACTAACATTCGGCTTCTCATCATAACATATTTCAACCCCATTGAACTAGGTAAATTGTAAAATTTTAATCTTTTAAAACTTCATGAATAGCAACATTCAAGTTTCTTTTTATGCTTATTCGATGAATTTTGAATTTAAGCTTCTTTTTCACAAGCTCCACGCCAAACTTGAATGGTTAATTGCTGATTTTCGTATTTTACTTGTGCTTTGTCTAGCATCGCCCCAATGAGATAATAATTTGGTTCACTCAGATCATCCCCAAGCAAATCAAAATAATACGCTTCTAATTCAGGTTGTCTGCCATCGGTCAAAGCTTGTGTGATCTTTTCTAAATCATCTGGTTTGGTGGCTGTTTTTCCGGTCACTTCTACAAAAAAATGCGTGTGTGAAAAATCGAACGTCATTTGAATTTGCATAATCTTGTGTTCAATAAAATAATGCATCATTTCTGAAGCAATTTTTAAGGTTAAGGTTTTATTTTTTTCCATCATTTTTCATTTCCCTTCGATCTTCCACCGCTTGTTTAAAGGTATCTAAAAGCGGAACAAGCGCGGCGGCAATAAACCCGCCTGTAAAACCATTGTTATATAGATTCATCCCCGCATGCAAAAAACTAATATTACTCACGAGTCCCATATGAAGTATCCCGGCAAGAATACCAGGAATCACCCCATAAAAACCAGCAATCGGAGCCAAAGTGGTGCCAAATAAGGCGGTGACGATGGTGGCTGTCGCATTGAATTCATTCACATTAAAAAAACTACCTAAAAACACACCCAATAAAATTGGCCAAACGTTGCGAATATGTTTGCCAAACGCCCCAAAACCAACAATCGTAAAGATGCCACCAATCACGGGGCCGTTAAGCTCGCCGCCGATAAAAAGAACATAAAAAGTCGCAATTAAACCGAGCAAGGACATATTAATTAAAGCAATCGGAAACCCTGCAATCACAATAAAATCGGCAACTAATCGACCGGATTGACCCAAGATTTTTTGATAAGAAGTCAAACGCCAGCGATTCATAAATAAGCCGTAAAAAAATAGACAGCTAAATAAGCCAATTAAGAAAATAGCCATTGAGTGGTTATTTCCGGAAGAGAGCACGGAGACGATTTCTATTTTAACACCAAATCCTTGCAAGACGGCTAAGAAAAACATGCCAATGATTCCCGCCGTAAACCCAATATTATATAAATTAAAGCCTTGATGAAAGCGTAGAAAATGGGCAGACAAAGGTGGCAAAGCAACCCCCGCAACAATGCCAGCAACAATGCCTAGTGTTATACCTAGTATCGGTGCTAACCCTAAGTTAAAAGCAATTTCGCTTGAAACTGGCCCTAGCGCGGTTCCAAATAGTGCGGGTAAAAGGTAACGATTAAAGGGCACTTGAACTAGACGTGCGTAAAGCATGACCCCAACCATAATTGGAATCGAATTAAATAAATTTTTACCAAAAAAAGAAAAGCCAGCGACCGTAAATATCGCCGCAACCAGTCCCCCGGTAACTTGAACTTGATTTTTCTTTACCAAAAATAAGCTCATTAAAGTCATCAGTCCGGCATTCATAAAAGTCGCACCTCTATTCGCCAAAGCAAAATAATCGGTGGTTAAATTGGCCGGTGAAGACAAAATAATAAGACTCCCTTTCCAAATTTCATAAGGAGAGTTAAAGCAAAAGGCTAAAAAGATTAGCAACAAACCTAGAATTAGCAACAAAGTACTCGCTTCATCAAATGGTTGGCCTTTTCTAGGGTGTTCGATTTTGGTTGCTTTTCCACTCATTCTTTCATCATCCTTTCGCTTGTCTAAATTTCACCTATCCCTCTTGAAAAACGGATCCATTCATAGTAAAAACTCCAGATAGTAGTCTTCTTGCATATCGATATACTCTTGGATATTTTCTTGCACTTCAATACAACCTAAATGCTTATAAAAAGCAATTGTTTCAAGAGCAGGAATGGCAGAGATAAATAATTTCGTTGCACCGATTCTTTTGGCTTCTTCACAGATTTCTTCAAACAAGCGACTTCCTAGCCCGCTTCGATTGAAACCATCGTCAATAAATAACATGGTTAAATTTGCATATTTTGCTGTATTCCCTCGTAAGTAGCCATCCATCGAAATAAAACCAATCAAAGCATCCTTTTGGAAAGCCCCAATAATAGAGCCGCCACGTTCAATTTGTGCTTTTAAGTAAACAGGAATCCAAGCTTTTTTCTCATTTTCCCAAGTACGCGTTTCTGCTACTTCTTTTATCACCCAGTTATTCGCTATTTTCACCCATTTTTGAGTGATGTGTTGCTGATGACAAAAATTTTCAAGTAAGGAATCCGGTAGTTGGTCAATCGTTAATTTCTTTATTTCAAACATATTCGCTGGCTCCTTTTTTTCTTAAAGCCAATCTCCTTTGAAACAACAAAGCACATTTCCTTTTCAAAAAAACTCAAAAAAGTAGTGTAGTAGACCAAGGTCGTTCTGTATACTTTCTTGAGTTCTGCCTGATTAATTTCAGTAACATGCTTATAAATTTGACTACAGCTCCAAATTAGGTTTTTCTCTTGTTCCATTTCCCTATAGGTAGCTTACGCGAAATGAGTGTGGGTATCAACACTTGCTTTGAGTAATAATTAGGCAAATCTTCCTTCTTTAACGACTAATTACTCCACTTTCTCAGCTACCATTAAGAATTCTCTTTCCGACTGTCCATTATTAACCTGTTGATTTTTTATAACACAAAGGTAATCTACACTAGTATCAACCCACAATTCAGCCTGACTTACCACTGTTTGAATAGCATCTTCAATTCCTTCGGGTGGATATTTGTATTTACGGAGTAGCTTTTTAACCATGCGTCTCATCCCTGCACGAGCAGATTCTTTTTTCTGCCAATCAACAGTTCGACTTTTACGAAGCATCGCTGTCAGTTCATGAGCTAAAGATACTAATTGGTCATTTTCATAAACGTCTTTAATG
>CAYNOA010000238.1:0-2884 GCA_964398695.1 uncultured Enterococcus sp.
TAAAAATTATGCTACAATTGCTGAGAATTATTTCATTAAGGACGGAAGGTAGAGTATGTCTAATCTAAAGAAAATTGCGTCAACAATCCTATCCCTTACTTCAAAACTAGTACCAGTTGATCAACAACTCCTACTATTTGAAACGGGATTAGAAAAAGCAGATGACAATCCAAGAGCAGTCTACGATTATTTGCTAAAGACAAACGAATACAATTTTAAACACAAGTTTGTCGTTTCAAAAGAGACGGACACAACCGGGATTCTCCCAGCAGATGTCGTTTATCGCAACAGCCTCAAATTCTACTGGTATATGATGCGTAGTAAAGTTTGGGTCAGAGCACAAAGTCTAGGATCCTTAGTTAAGAAAAAAGACAACCAGATCTATTTGCAATTGTGGCATGGTAGCGAATTTAAAAAAGAAGGCTACAATATTAAAAACTTGCCAGTCGAACAAAGAGTCCAACAAGGCCACACCAAAGAATGGGATGTTTTTGTCGCCACTAACGAACGAGACATCGAGTACTTCCGCAGCGCCGTTGGCTGGTACAAGGGCGAGGCCCACGCACTCGGACTGCCGCGCTACGATCACTTGTTAACCAAAGAGTACTTGTCAAAAAAAGCGCATGTTTTTGAAACCTACAAGATTCCAACCACCTACCAAAAATATATTTTATACGCCCCAACCTTTCGCGATTGGGAATTAAACGAAAGCGTGGATGTGATTTCCAAAGGACTCAATGATGTGATTGCCGTCATGCCAAAAGAATATGCATTATTAATTCGGTTGCATCCTTTATTGCTAAAACAAAGTAAGTCCCTTACTTTACCTGAGAATTGTTTTCCAGTCACACACGTCAATCAAATCACGGATTTATTTTTGATTGCCGATACGATAATTAGTGACTATTCATCCATTGTTTACGATTATATGTTAGTCAACGATTCGATCGTCTGGTATTTATATGACAAAGAACGCTACTTTGCCGAGCGCGGGGGTGTCTATTATGATTACGACACGGACTTGCCAGGTATCGTTTGTGAAACAGCCGCAGAGTTAAAAGAAACTTTGGCTTCCTTGGATTCAGTGGAAACACGCCGAAAAATGAAAGAAAAACACGAAAAAGCCATGAAAATTATCCATGAGCACACGGATGGGGAAGCTTGTAAGCGGGTTGTTGCGTTAATTGCTAGAAAGACGAGAGTGAAATCCCAATGAAGAAAAATATCGTACTATTAGTTCTATCCGTACTTTTTATTAAACTATTTGGTATTGGACGTGAATTAGCTTTAGCTTACTATTATGGCGCAACTGCTTATGCGGATGTTTACTTAATTGCCAGTAGTATCCCAACCACAGTTTTAGGCTTAGTGACCGCCGGGTTAACGACGAGTTTTATTCCAGTATATAATAAAGTTCGAAATGATTGCAGCGAAGAAGAAGCCAATCGCTATACTAGTAACTTGTTAAATATCTTACTCGTTTTGTCTTTAATTTTGTCTTTAATCTCAACGGTTTTTATTGAAGATGTGGTAAAAATATTTGCGAGTGGCTTTAAGGGGGAAACCTTGGCGCTCGCCGTACAGTTTACACGCTACACGATTTGGGCGATGGTCTTTACCGCTTTGATTTCGGTGATGACGGGCTTTTTGCAAATCCGTCAACGTTTTTTAATTCCGACGTATTTGGGTTTAATCATGAACCTGGTCGTAATTGCTTCTATTTTTCTAAGTGATCATTTTAAAAACCCGGAATTAATGGCAATGGGGGTGGTTGTTAGTGGGGCGCTGCAATTTTTAGTTTTATACGTTGCCCAACACATGCTCGGTTATCGCCACAAAGCGATTTTTAAACCGACTGATAAACACATTAAATACATGATTTATATTTCCGTCCCGATTATTATTGGCACGTCTGTGGATCAATTGAACTCCATCATTGATAAATCGATTGCCTCGTCGGTAGCCGTTGGGGGAATTGCCATTTTGAACTACGCGGCTAAAATTAGCGATTCGATTTTAAATATCTTTGTCACGTCGATTGCGACCGTCTTGTTCCCGAGTCTTTCGGAAGTGGCCGCTTCAGGGGATATCCCTAAACTGCGCCGCCTTTCAACCGAAGCCGTTCGCTACGTATCGATTCTAATTATTCCGGCGGTGGTCGGGATTATGATTTACGCAGAAGAAATTGTGACGATTTTTTATGGTCGGGGACAGTTTGCCCAAAGCGCTTTGGATCTGACGACTTGGTCTTTAGTGTTTTATGCCTTTGGGAGCTTTGCCTTTGGTTTACGCCAAATTATCATCCGAATGTTTTATGCCCTACATGATACAAAAACACCGGTTTACAGCTCAATTGTTGCGGTCGTTTTAAATATTATTTTGAATTTAACCTTATCAAAAATTATTGGCATTCCAGGTCTGGCTTTAGCCACCTCAATTTCAGCGTATGTATCGGTCTTTATTTTATTTTATTTTGCTTCGAAAAAAGTGGGCGATTTAGGTTTGAAATCAGCGTTCACTGTCATACTAAAATGTATCATCGCCGCTATCGTGATGGCGGTGGTCTCATTGATTTGCTATGAGTTTTTGGCGAATTATATTCCAAGAGTCACGGCCTTAGCAGTCGCGATTGCGCTCGCCGTGCTAATTTACGCCAGCATCATGCTACAAATGAAAATCGAAGAAGTCGACACCATCAAAGAAAAGATTTTCAGCAAACTAAACCGACCAAAAGCAAAATAAGAGGTCGTGCCAGAAGTGTTCAGCTTCAAGCAATAAGCCGTAAAGGACGAAAATTGTTTTTCAAATTTTAGTACTTTACGGCTTATTGCCGAAGAAGCTACTTCGGCCACCACCCCATTGACTCATAAAAGTAATAACAATA
>CAYNOA010000239.1:0-2844 GCA_964398695.1 uncultured Enterococcus sp.
GACGAATAATAAAGCCATCTTGTGACGCATTTTGACGATTTTTATCCATTGTATTAATGACTAATTGGGTGCTACCGTTACGAATCAAGTCAATCACGGTCTCGCCACTGCTTTCTGAGATTTTTGCGACTGGTTTTACTTTTAAGCCGTTTTCTTGTAGAAAAGCAGCCGTACCGTAAGTCGCACTTAAACTAAAGCCAATATCTGAGAAGCGTTTAGCTAACGCTAAAGCTTCTTCTTTTGATTCATCAGCAATCGTAAACAAAGCCGAACCAAACTCTGGAATTCGTAAACCAGATGCTTCAAATGCTTTATATAACGCTTTTTCTAGGCTTGTATCTGTCCCCATAACTTCACCGGTAGATTTCATTTCTGGGCCTAAATACGTATCAACTTTTAGTAATTTAGTAAATGAGAAGACTGGTGCTTTAATGTGAACAAGCTCAGAAGTCGGATATAACCCTGTTTGGTAGCCTAAGTCCGCTAATTTGTCTCCTAAAATTGCTTTGGTCGCAATTTGAGCCATCGGAATATCCGTTACTTTACTTAAAAACGGTACCGTTCGACTAGCCCGTGGATTGACTTCAATCACAAAAACTTCGCCTTCGTGAATCACAAACTGAATATTCATCATTCCGATACAGTTTAGGCCGATTGCTAAACGTTTTGTGTATTCTTCAATCGTAGCAATCGTTTCTGCTGTTAGATTTTGTGGTGGATAAACAGCCATTGAATCACCTGAGTGAACCCCAGCTCGTTCAATATGTTCCATGATTCCTGGAATTAAAACTGTCTCACCATCACAAATCGCATCTACTTCGCATTCTTTTCCGACTAAATAACGATCGACTAGTACCGGATGCTCGGGTGATGCTTTAACGGCACTTCTCATATAATCTTCTAAATCACTTTGATTTTCGACAATTTCCATTGCACGGCCACCCAAAACATAACTTGGACGAACTAAGACAGGATAACCAATCCGATTAGCAATCGCAACTGCCTCAATAGTGTTGGTTGCCGTGTCCCCTGGTGGTTGTGGAATCGCTAATTCTTGTAACGCTTTTTCAAATAGATTTCTATTTTCCGCCCGGTCCAAATCTTCAATGGATGTTCCTAAAATTTTCACACCAGCTTTTACTAATGGTTCGGCTAGGTTAATCGCTGTTTGACCACCAAATTGGACAATCACACCAATTGGTTGTTCAATATCAATCACATTTAAGACATCTTCAAGCGTTAATGGTTCAAAGTACAGTTTATCAGAAATTGAGAAGTCTGTCGAAACTGTTTCAGGATTATTATTCATAATAATCGCTTCATAGCCAGCTGCTTGAATGGCTTTCACGGAATGAACGGTCGCATAGTCAAACTCCACCCCTTGTCCGATACGAATTGGACCTGAGCCTAAGACTAAAACAGATGGTTTTTCACTTTTCACGCTTTCGTTTTCAAATTCATAGCTACTATAGAAATAAGGCGTGTTTGATTCAAACTGCGCGGCACACGTATCGACCATTTTATAAACCGGTAGAATCGCTGCTTCTTTACGAAGTGTCCGAACTTCTTCTTCTGTCAACTGCCATAAATCAGCAATCTTTCGGTCCGCAAAACCATTTTGTTTGGCGATTTTCAGCAAGGCTTGATCTTTTGGTTGATTGGCTAATTCTTTTTCAATTTCAATGATATGTAAGATTTTATCTAAAAATAGACGGTCAACTTTCGTCAAATCGTATAATTCATCGATTGAAAAACCACGACGTAAGGCTTCGGCTAAGTAAAATAGTCGGTCGTCTTGTGCTTTGACGGTTTTTTCGATTAATTGTTCGGTTGATACTTGAGTTAACTCGGGTAATTCAATATGGTAAGCGCCAATTTCTAATGAACGAACCGCTTTTAATAACGATTCTTCAATGTTTCGGCCCATAGACATGACTTCTCCCGTTGCTTTCATTTGAGTACCGAGTAAACGCTCGCCACTTTCAAATTTATCAAATGGCCAACGAGGGACTTTTGATACAACATAATCAATGGTTGGTTCAAAGGCAGCAAACGAAGTCCCAGTAACCGGATTGACCATTTCATCAAGTGTTAAACCGACGGCAATTTTAGCCGCTAATTTGGCAATTGGAAACCCAGTTGCTTTGCTGGCTAGCGCCGAAGAGCGAGAAACACGTGGGTTAACTTCAATTAAGTAATATTTAAAACTATCCGTATCTAAAGCAATTTGAACGTTACAGCCACCTTCGATTTTTAAAGCACGGATAATATCTAGTGAGGCATCACGTAACATTTGGTGTTCAATATCTGTCAGCGTTTGACTTGGAGCAACCACGATGGAATCGCCCGTATGAATCCCAACCGGATCCACGTTTTCCATGTTACAAACGACGATGGCATTGTCGGCTGAATCTCGCATCACTTCATATTCGATTTCTTTAAAACCTGCGATACTGCGTTCAATCAGACATTGTGTTACCGGCGATAATTTCAAACCATTTTCAGCAATGTGACGTAAATCAGCTTCGTTGTCACACATACCACCACCAGTGCCCCCCATTGTAAAGGCTGGACGAACAATAATTGGGTAACCAATTTCATTGGCAAAATCAACGGCTTCTTCGACGTTAGTCACAATCACTGATTCTGGAATGGGATGCCCAAGTTCTTCCATTAACTGTTTAAATAAATCACGGTCTTCCGCTTGGTCAATTGCCGATAATTTAGTTCCAAGTAATTCCACATTTAATTCATCTAAAATCCCCGATTTTGATAATTCCATGGCCATGTTTAATCCTGTTTGACCACCTAAAGTTGGTAGTAAGGCGTCTGGTTGTTCTTTGC
>CAYNOA010000240.1:0-884 GCA_964398695.1 uncultured Enterococcus sp.
CGAATGTCCCAGTGTTTTTATGTTCACTTTATATTCGCACTAAAAAATCAAGGGGCCTTCTATATCTATTGCTGGTTTTGTCCCGTAATGTTCAACTTTCTTTTTATAATTTTCTCCTAAACGATAAATTCTCAAGCTATCAGCTTGTACATCTATTTCTGAGAGCAATTTATTTTTCATTATCTCTAATTGTGTCGAATCAACGATACACTCAAAAACCGAATTTTGAACCCGTTGTCCATAATTTTGACAAATTTTTGCTACTCTTCTCAATCGCTTCGTTCCATTATCACTTGAAGTGGCAACATCATATGAAACTAGAATCAACAAATAAATCACCTACTTCCAGAAAAATGGTGGATATTCATCGAGATCTCCTCGCAAATACCTGGCTAACAAAATAGCTTGTATATATGGAACTAATCCCCATTCAACTTTTTCTTTTAAATAAGGATGAACGATTGTTTCTTTTTTTCTTTGTTGCCAGTAAGTTAGAAATTTTTTCCGTCCTTCATCAGTCAAAATCACAGCATCGTTTTCTTTTGTAATAAAGTCAAGTGTCGATATCTGCTTTTTATTAATCAAGGTTAACACAAAACGATCAGCATAAACCCCTCGTAATTCTTCCATCACATCGAGAGCTAATGAAATTCGTCCAGGACGGTCTCTATGTAAAAAGCCAACGTATGAATCTAACCCAACTGTTTCTAAAGCAGCGGCCACATCATGTGCGAGTAATGTATAGGCAAATGATAGTAAGGCATTGACTTTATCTTTTGATGGTCTTCTATTTCTGCCATAAAAGTAGAATGCTTCTTTTTGTTGTAAGATCAAATCATCAAAAATACTAAATGGAGTTTCTACTTTTAAATTCATTAACGTAT
>CAYNOA010000240.1:894-2510 GCA_964398695.1 uncultured Enterococcus sp.
CGAAAAAGCAGCTTGCCCTTCCAATCCTCTCAAAGTGTCAAGATTGTCACAATTTCTAATTTCTCCCAGTAAATATTTTAAATTCATTGATATTTTATTGAATTGTTCCGTATTTATTCTCAAAGGATGATCTCTGATTGCTCGCTCAACAATCCAACGGTTATTATAAATTTTTCCCAAAATGAAATTTTTAGCAATTAAAAGAGACTTTGGTTCATTATCAGAAATACGGTATTGTTCCTTTCTCAACGTAACGTTCCCGCGACTAGGTCCAATTAACCTTGCTCTAAAACGACCACTAGGCGTAAGATAGGTAATTGAAATATTTTGTTTTGTACAATACCCCATTAATGCTGGACTCGTCCCTTGGTATCCTAAAGTAACAATTGCTTCAATGTTATGCGCTGGAACTCTCCCCAATACAATATCATTGTTCCTCAATACTATATTATCACCTTCTAAGGATAAGTAGCACTCTGGATTTGTCACGAACAGTGTATTCAACAACTTTCTCATTCAGACAACCTCTTCTCAATATATGTACTGGCAGATTCTACTTTCATCAATTTAGGTAAACAAATATTTTGCAAAGAGCAACTACTGCACCATTTGCCTGTTTTGACCTTTGGTGTGTACTTATTTTTATAAAAAGCATGCATTTTCTCAACGATTTTTTTTACTCTTGACCTTAATTCTTGTGAAATTTCAATTTTTATGCGGTGCTTCGTTTCATTATAATAAATATAACCTTCTTCTATTGAACAAACGAGCATTTCCTCCAAACAAATTGCTTGCGCGACTAATTGTAGGATATCTACCTCATTCGTTTTTGGTGAGCCCCGTTTATATTCCACGGGACTCACTTTATATTTTCCTTCATAATTATTTAGCTCAACGCCTTGGTTATCAAGAGAAAACTCAACGACATCACAAACACCAGTAACTTGCAATTGATGCGAATGAACAGGCATCGCCCTAGAAGTTATGAACCCTTTTCGCTTTTCTTTAATTTCAGGTTGATCTACTTTTTTATGAACTTCTTGCCCTTGAATTGTTTTTTGATTTTCTTCCCATTGTTGTTCAATATGAATCAACGCCCACTGACGCGGACAAAACTCATAATGCTGAATGCCTGAAATCAGCAAATATTCATCTTCTTTTTCTTCCATCACACACCTTCAAAGATTTCTAACTTAAGTCCTTTTTCTTTGTAAGAATTTAATTTGTTTTCTTCAAGATGGATTCCAAAATCAGCATATCGATTATTATCAAACTCAGGTATCTCCCATTGAATTAAATCTTGAATTTTAGCGCTCGATATATCTCCTAATTTACTTGAATGAGTAAACCAGAACAATTCTCGAATAATCATCGAGCCTTCTGGTCTTGCTGAAGAAAGGTCATTTTCAAACAGTGTCAAGATCGCTTCTTTCAAAATGGCCATATCCTCATCACTAAATCCTGTTTTTTCAGCGAAATAAGCATTAATCGATCCATATACGACATAGACTCCATATTCAACAAAATGTTTTGTTCCCATTGTATCAGACGAGCGGCCCGATTCATTTTTAGGTGTCATCCCATTTGTACTTCTAGTAATTTGCATACTAGAAATT
>CAYNOA010000240.1:2520-2836 GCA_964398695.1 uncultured Enterococcus sp.
TCCGGATCCAATGCTGACGTAGGTTCGTCAAACAGTATCACTTCTGGATGCATATTTAAGGCACGTGCAATCGCAACTCTTTGTTGCTGACCGCCCGACAATTGTGATGGGTAAGCATTCGCTTTGTCTTCAATTTCTTTATCTGTATCCGTTTTGGAAAAAACAGCTTCGTACCTTTGCTGCAAAGAATTGAACGTATCATCGGTTCGATCTCTCGATTTTACAAATATTTCTTTTCCTAAATCTTGCATTCGATTTCTGATTTTACGTTTTATTGAAACGTCACTCATTAATCCAAAACCTTTTGAATCTGTTC
>CAYNOA010000241.1:0-2831 GCA_964398695.1 uncultured Enterococcus sp.
AAAGTCGTCGCAACTAACCCTTGCGGGGAACAGCCGTTAACGCCCTATGCGGTTTGTAATTTAGCAGCGATTAATTTAGCAAAGATGGTCAATAAAAAAACAAAAACGGTTGATTTTGCGAAGTTAGCATTAGCTGTTCAAACGAGCGTGCGCTTCCAAGACAATGTGATTGACGCGACGCCTTATTTCTTTGAAAAAAATGAACGACAAGCCAAAGGGGAACGCCGGGTAGGGTTAGGTGTGATGGGGTTAGCCGATTTGCTGATTTATTGTGAGAAAACTTACGGATCAGAAGAAGGCAATGCGCTAGTTGATCAAGTTTTTGAAAAGATGGCCATCACGGCTTATCAAACATCCATCGAATTAGCCAAAGAAAAAGGCAGTTTTCCGTTTTTAGTCGGTCAAACAAAAGAAGAAACGCAAAATTTGCGCGAAAGATTTATTCAGTCGGGCTTTATGCAAAAAATGCCTGCAGAAATTCGGACAGATATTTTAAAATATGGCATTCGTAATTCCCATTTATTAACGGTAGCACCAACCGGTTCAACTGGAACGATGGCAGGTGTTTCAACGGGACTAGAACCCTATTTTTCTTTCGCCTATTTTAGAAGCGGACGCTTAGGGAAATTCATTGAAGTTAATGCGGAAATTGTGGAAGAATATTTAAATGAACACCCAGCTTCGACCAAAGAAGAGCTACCAGCCTTCTTTATTTCTGCCATGGAACTAAGTCCTGAAGCCCATGTAGCGGTCCAGTGTACGATTCAACGTTGGATTGATAGTTCGATTTCAAAAACCGTCAATGCTCCTCGAGGTTATCAAGTGTCGCAAGTGGCTCAAATTTATGAAGCTTTGTACCGTGGCGGGGCCAAAGGTGGCACGGTCTATGTGGATGGCAGTCGCGATTCGCAAGTTTTAACACTCGAAGCCAAAGAAAACGAATCGATAAATCCGGAATTACTGGCAACGAAAGTAAGTAACACAGAAAATCTTGGGCTTGATTATGGCGACCTTTGTCCCATTTGCCAAGAAGGAACCATTGGGGAAATTGGTGGCTGTAGTACCTGCACGAATTGTAAAGTCCAATTAAAATGTGGATTATAGAAAGGGTGATTCGATGAAGATTTATACTAAAAGTGGCGACAAGGGAAAAACGAGTATTATTGGTGGCGAACGAATCAGTAAAGCGGACCCACGGGTTCATGCCTATGGGAGCATCGATGAAGTCAATGCTTGGATGGGCGAAATTATTGCCCAGTTAAACGATGAATTTTTACCGCTCCAAAAAGAATTGCTTGAGCTACAGGTCCTTTTGTTTGATATTGGCACCGATTTGGCCACTCCTGAAGGTGTCCGTGAGTATATTGTAAACCAAGAACATTTATTACAAGTTGAAAAGTTAATTGACGGTTATACTGAAAAAATCCCTCCAATTGAAAAATTTATTTTACCTGGTGGGCATCTGCTAGCGAGTCATTTTCATATTGCCCGAACCGTCACGCGCCGAGCCGAACGCGAGATTACACAACTCATTAGCAACGGCGTCTTAATTAATTTACATGCCTATAAAGTCATCAACCGTTTGTCGGATTTATTTTTTGTCCTCGCTCGTTATATGAATCACGTATTTGAAATTGAAGAACCTTTTTATGAACGGGCAGGGAATGTCTTTCATTAATGGCAAACATTCGTGTATACTAACAAAGCAAATTAGCTGCTAAAAAATAGCCGCAGTGCTAGAATGACAGTAGATTCAACAAAGGAGGCAAAAAAATGGATAATTGGTTACCATCATTAATAACTGAGACGCCACAAGCAGGATATGAGTTAGCAATTACGTTATCACGTAAAGGAGTTGGTTATATTCAAAGTGATCCAGAAGTCAAAAAACGATTACGTGAAGACTATGCCAACAACGCAGATAGTTTAACTTTGGCTTCACAAGTCATTGCGATTAATTTCCAGACCGTTGCTGCAGCAAATAATTACTGGCGCTAAAAATTCAAATAAGGGGCTGTGACAGCAGTAAGTCACAGCCCCTTATTTGTAAATAAATGAGGTGCTAGAAGTTGCCTCTTTCTTTCGTTATACTTAAAATAGAAAATAAAAAAGCGAGGGTATCCTATGACAAATACAAAAGAATTACAACAAGCAAGAGCTTTGACGAATATGAAGAGTCCTTATAATGATATGGATCCATTGATTGCCAAATTTCGCAATCAGGCGATTAAAGAATGTCGCCGGTATAACTTTTTGGTGAATGCTCAAAATGATTATCAACTTTCGATTTTAGAAGGGATTTTTCAACAAATAGGTGTAGATGTTTACATTGAACCCAATTTTTACTGTGAGTTTGGCTTTAACCTTTCATTAGGGAGTCACATTTATATCAATCATGATTTAGTTATCTTGGATTGTGCGCAAGTGACCATTGGAAATCACGTGTGGATTGGACCTAAAGTAGGCTTATATTGTGCCAATCATGCAGAAGATCCTGTTCGTCGGGCAAATTATGAAGTAACATCTAAACCGATTTGTATTAAAGACGGTGTTTGGTTAGGCGCAAGTGTCGTCGTGTTACCGGGTGTGACCATTGGTGAAAATTCGATTATTGGTGCCGGTAGTGTGGTGACTCAAGATATTCCAGCCAATGTGGTTGCGGTGGGGAATCCTTGCCAAGTGGTTCGACCATTACGAATAGATGAAGTGCAAGAAGAAAAGGAAAGCTAGTCAAAAAGAAAACTGCGATTTTAGGAACAAGTAAAAAAGAGCAACATTCAAAATCAGCAACGTGAAACGCCCCCAACAGTTAGCGCAAAAGGCTAACTGTT
>CAYNOA010000242.1:0-2814 GCA_964398695.1 uncultured Enterococcus sp.
TCATAAACATCGATAAAAAAATATTCGCCTCCGCAATTGGATTGACAAAACCTAAAATGCCTGCTGGTAATTCAATGGAGGTGAGTTTTAAAGTTAGCATAATCACATAGCAAACAAACGGAACCGAAGTAAAGAGTTGTTTCAGGATTTGCTTGATTTTCAATTGTTTATGCTCTGAAACCATTTGATCGACCACAATTTTTGTTCCTCCTGAAAGCATTATGCTATTGCCAATATCAAACATTAAAACTAATGGCAATCCAATTGGAATCGTACTTTGAATAAAAGGAATCGTAAAATTGCCAATATTAAACCCAGAAGTACCATAAAGATAAAAGAGTTTTAGCAATTTTTCTTTTTGCTTCACTACAAAATAGGTTAAAAGTAATTGCCCGACTGTCCAAAACAAACCTAAAAATACTAGAAAAATTAAATCCTTTTGCAAAGTCAATCGGGCTAAATTAATAATAATGACCGCTGGCAATGTGATATTCATCACGATTCGTCCTAAAATATTGCCATCACTTTTATTTAATAACCCAACCCTTTTCGTTATAAACCCTAAAACAATCATCCAAAATAAAATGAAGGCTTGTAACACCACTACTCCCATTCTTTTTCCCCCTATTTAACCAAAATCGTTTTCCTAAGATATTGCTTCTATCTTACTTGAAAAATGAGCTAATTTAAAGCTTCCAAAGCAAATCAACCACAATTGTATTCAAGGCCCTATTTATTTGATATAATTACTTCGTTCTATATTGATAAAACCGAGGTGAATATTTTGCCACAAAAGAAAGAGCAAAGCACAAAAGACAAACCATGGCTTTACTTAAATGTGACCTTACGGGTCTTTTATTCCGTATTTTTAATTGGGGTTTCACTCATATTATTTGGTGGAGCTTTGGCAGGTGGAATTGGCTTAGGCTACTTCACCTATCTCATTGAGCAAACCAAACTCCCTTCAAAGCAAGAAATAAAAGAAGAATTGGGCGATGTTTCTGAGACTTCTCAACTTGTTTATTCAGATGAAAGCCTCATCGCGACGATTCAATCTGATTTACTCCGGGTCCAACTTTCCGCGGAGGAAATTTCCCCACTGATTAAAAAAGCCATCGTCGCGACTGAAGACGAATATTTTTACGAACACCATGGCATCGTGCCCAAAGCGGTCATTCGCGCACTTATTTCTGAAGTGACAGGAATTGGAAGTAGTGGTGGGTCTACTTTAACGCAACAGTTAGTTAAACAGCAAATTTTAACGAACGAAACGACTTTTAAAAGAAAAGCAACCGAAATGCTTTTAGCGATGGAAGTCGAAAATAATTTCTCCAAAGAAGAAATTATTACGATGTACTTAAATGTCTCTCCTTTTGGTCGTAACAATCGGGGCCAAAATATCGCGGGTGTCCAAGAGGCAGCTTTAGGGATTTTTGGCGTAAATGCGAGTGAGGTGAATTTGGCCCAAGCGGCTTTTATTGCAGGATTGCCACAAAGCCCGATCACTTATAGTCCCTATATGAACACCGGGGACCTAAAAACTCCAGAATATTTAACCTACGGACTCCAAAGAAAAGATTTTGTTTTGTTTAATATGTATCGGAACCATGACATCACAAAAGAGGAATACGAAGAAGCTTTAGCCTACGACTTGACTGCTGATTTTCTACCACCCGCTGAAGCAAATACAAATAACCAAAGCTTTTTATATTATGCAGTCATGGAGCAAGCCAGTGAAATTATCGCCCAACAACTGGCTGAAAAAAACCAGCTTTCTGAGGAAGACTTTAAAAAAGAAGAAATTCAAGAACAGTACTTAGAAAAAGCCCGCGAAAAACTCGCTTATGGTGGCTATACCATTCACACAACGATTGATCAAAAGATTTACCAAGCGATGCAAGAAACGGTTGAGAACTATGGCTACTTATTAGATAATTGGTCAGGCGCTCATATCGAAGTCGGAAACGTCTTGCTAGAAAATAGTACCGGAAAAATTCTTGGTTTTGTTGGTGGCCGCGATTATAGCTTAAACCAATTTAATCATGCCTTTAGTTCGAAACGGCAAGCCGGGTCAGCGATTAAACCTGTTTTAGTTTATGGACCGGCAATTGACCAAGGTCTCATCGGAACAGAAACGAGAGTCTCAGACTTTCCAACCAGTTGGGGAAATGGCACCGATGCAGGCAAACCGATTTTAAATGCGTTAAATGCTGGTTCAAAAACCTTTCAAACAGTTCGCGAATCAATCATTCGTTCAGACAACATTCCAGCCAACCATATTTATCAAAATACACTTTCAAAAATGGGCAGTGCTAGCGCGGTTTATGACCAATATTTAGCGAAGATGAATTATCCCGATACTCCTGTTTGGCAGTACCAATCCGCTCCCTTAGGCGTAGCTGAAGTTTCTACCTTGGAACAAACCAATGGTTTCCAAGCTTTAGCTAATGATGGTACTTATTTAAAAGGGTATTTAGTGGAAACAATTATTGGCTCTGATGGAGAAATTTTGTATCAACATGAGCCAAATCCGGTTACGGTCTTTTCTAAAGCAGCGTCTTCGATTACAGTTGATTTAATGCGTAGTGTACTGACGAATGGTTTTACGACAGATTTTAAAAATAAAGTCAGTAACTTAAACGCGCAATTAGCTAGTGCCGATTGGGTCGGTAAAACGGGAACCACCGATGAAAACGTTGATTCATGGTTAGTCGTCTCTACTCCCGGGATTACTTTGGGAAGTTGGTCTGGACGAGAAGACAGTAAACCATCCGACGCATCTGGTGGGCAACGAACGGCTAGCTATATGGCGCA
>CAYNOA010000243.1:0-2731 GCA_964398695.1 uncultured Enterococcus sp.
AATCTGACATCGTTATTCTTGTTGAAATCTAGTTTTTGGCATAGAATTGGAAGTAAATAAGACAACAACGAAATAAGCAACAACGATTGAAAAAACATCTTTTCTAAAAGGAGAAAGTTGCGATGAAAGAGATAGAAAACATCAAATACTGGAACCAACCGGTTGAAGAATTGTTTAAAGAATTCGAAAGCAATGAAAATGGTTTGTCAGACGAAGAAGCAAAACAACGCTTGGAAATGTTTGGGGAAAATAGCATTAAAGGGCAGCAAAAAGCCACGCCGCTAAAACTACTCGTTCGGCAAATTAATAACCCAACCATGATTATATTACTAATTGCGACCTTGATTTCAGCGGCTACAGGTTCATTCGCCGATTCAAGTATTATTTTAGCGATTATTGTTGCCAGTGTTTTATTAAGTTTTTTTCAAGAGTACAACGCCAGTAATGCCATTGAAGAACTACGCGCGAGCATTCAGATGGAAACTTATCTTATCCGAGCGGGACAAACCAAAGAAATCAATGCAACAAAGATTGTCCCAGGAGATATCATCTTACTTTCAGCGGGATCATTAATTCCGGCAGATGCAGTCATTTTAGAAAGCGTCGATTTATTAGTGAACCAAGCTGCGCTAACAGGAGAATCATTACCTTCAGATAAAAAAGTTGGTGTTGTCTCTGTCGGTACACCTTTAGCCCAACGAATCAATTGCCTTTTCATGGGGACGCACGTCCAAAGCGGTCGAGCGACGGCACTAGTCGTTAAAACGGGTGAAGGGACTGAATTTGGTCAGATTGCGGAACACTTAGAACATGCGCAACCAAAAACGGAATTTGAAAAAGGAATTCAAGCATTCGGTTATTTAATTACAAAAATGATGTTGCTATTAACGGTGGCCATCTTTTTCATTAATTTATTTTTTCACCGTCCTGTGCTTGACTCACTACTTTTTTCAGTCGCTTTGTCGGTTGGTCTAACGCCACAATTACTACCAGCTATTATTAGTATTACCTTGTCAAAAGGGTCAAAAATTATGGCTAGTGAAGGCGTGATTGTAAGAAAACTGGCAGCAATTGAAAATTTAGGGAGCATGGATGTTTTGTGTACTGATAAAACGGGCACATTGACAGAAGGTACCGTTCAACTACTTGATACGGTAACAATTGAGAAGGAATATTCGGCTGAAGTATTTCATTATGCTTACTTAAATGCCCACCTTCAAACCGGCATGGTCAATCCACTTGATCAAGCGATATTAGCTTCTCAAGTAATTGACGTTAGCCAAGTGAGTAAACTGGCTGAGATTCCTTATGATTTTAAAAGAAAACGCCTTTCAGTTATCATTCACGAAAACGACCAAACTTGGCTAATCACTAAAGGCGCATTTAACCATGTTTTTGAAGTATGTAGCTACGTACAAATCGGCTCAACTAACCAGCCATTAGATGATTCTTTGCGCCAAAAAATAATCGCACGTTATTCGGATTGGGGCAAAGAGGGAATTCGCGTGCTAGGATTGGCCAAAAAGTTGGTTTCCCAGCAAAAAGAGTATACGGCTCAAGACGAAACCGAACTAACCTTAATGGGCTTCTTGTTATTTTTTGACCCACCTAAAGCCGATGTACAACAAACCATCGCACAATTAAGCGAAAACGGCGTGGACTTACGGATTATTACCGGTGACAACCAATTCGTTGCCCGCCATACTGCTGAAGCTGTGGGACTACCAATCCAACAAGTCTTAACGGGCGCTGATTTTATGAAATTAAGTCAAGCTGAGTTCGTTCAAACCGTCGAACAAACAACGGTGTTTGCGGAAGTTGATCCGCAACAAAAAGAAAAAATCATTTTGGCTTTAATGAAAAATAATCATGTAGTCGGTTATATGGGCGATGGCATTAATGATGTCCCCGCACTTCATTCCGCTGATATCGGTATTTCAGTTGATTCGGCTGTGGATGTAGCAAAAGAATCTGCCGATTTTGTCTTAATAGAAAAAAGCCTCACTTCACTTAATCGCGGCATTGAACTAGGGAGAACGACTTTCGGCAATACAATGAAATATATCGCCATTACCATTAGTGCCAATTTTGGCAATATGTTCAGCATGGCTGGGGCCTCGATTTTTATGGCTTTTCTACCACTTTTACCAAAACAAATCTTGCTCATCAACTTTTTAACAGATTTTCCCGCACTGACTTTATCCCATGATTCAGTCGACAAAGAAGTTTTGCAAAAGCCAAAAAAATGGGATATCCACTTTATTCGCAACTATATGATTATCTTTGGTTTAATTAGTTCCTGCTTTGACTATTTAACATTTGGCGTGCTATTACTCGCCTTCAGAGCAAATGAAACGCTTTTTCATAGTAGTTGGTTTGTTCTTTCGGTGATGACCGAGTTAGTCATCTTACTAATTATGCGCACACAAAAACCATTCTTTAAGAGCAAACCTGCACCAATCTTAATTTACTCAACCATTGGTGTGGCGATTGTCACCATGTTATTGACCATTTTACCCTTCAATCGTTTCTTTGGGTTAGCAAAAATTCCGGCAAAAGTTCTCTTCCCCTTGCTGGGTATTGTTGTCCTTTATGTCTTTGTCTCAGAAATCGCCAAATATTTCTTCTATCACCAAAAAAGGTGAGTAAAAGGCGTTATGCTCCAAGCAACTGGAGATCAAGCCAAACAAGCGGTTTTTTCGCTTGATTGACTTGATTGAAGTTGCCGTAG
>CAYNOA010000244.1:0-2727 GCA_964398695.1 uncultured Enterococcus sp.
ATCCATTACAAGGCCTCATTTCGTCTTAACTGATTTTAACAGTGAGATTACTTCGCTATCTTCTACCTGATCAAACTTTTGATAATAAGCTCCCACCGCACCCAAGTAATTTTTATCAATATCCAAAGAAACCAAATCATCCGCTAATTCCTGTAATTTTTGAGCAGTGTCATAAGGCGTAACAGGAATCGCCACCACTATTTTTTTAGGTCGGCGCTTCTTAATTTCCTGGATTGCCGCAATCATCGTACTTCCTGTAGCAATCCCATCATCGACCAGAATCACCGTCTTTCCCTCAATATTTTGCTGCTTTTTCTCACCACAATACTCTTTTCGACGTCTTTTTATTTCGCTTCTAATTCTTTTCACTTCTGCTTGAAGCCAAGTTGGGTCAATCCTACTCATCTCAAAAGGATTGCAAATCGGTTCACCTTCTTCTGCAATTGCACAAATGGCATATTCGGGATTTAGCGGGTGCCCAATTTTTTTACTAATCATAAGATCAAGCGGGGCCTTTAGTTTATTCGCAATCTCAACCCCTAAAGGTACGCCCCCTCGTGGCAAGGCAAAAACGATAACATCTTCTCCTTGATATGGTTCTAAAACTTCAGCTAATCTGATTCCGGCATCTTTTCGATCCTGAAACCGCATGATCATCACCTCCAATTCTTTCTAACCATCCCTGAAACCGCTTTACTAATTTGAATATACCACATCTCACTATTTAGGTAAAAGAATTCACATAGGTCCCGCCTTTTCCTCTTTTTTAAAGAAAATACTTGACCACCCCCCTAGTAAGAGATGTCGATTGGGATGTTATCAGTAATTTAAACACCAATTGGTAAACCTGTTTATTTGTACTGAGTCAAAAGTGAATCGGGCTTAAACAATCGCCAAATAACAACAAATGCTTATTTTCATCATCTAGTTAAGCGTTACCATTTCAAGCCGTTTTTCTTTGTATTAGGCTAGATATTCAATCGATGAATAAGCTATAATAGAAGCAACTAACGACGGTAAATTTTTTAATTTTCAGGGAAACCTTCACCATGAACCAAGTAAACCCTACAAAAAATCACAAAGAAACACACTTTTAGTATTTGAGTGACGTAAGTACGGCACAAGGATGCTACTTAATTTGCTAAATAATAGCTGGCGAAAGGATTTGAACGTTTAGATGAGAAAAGAAGAAAATTCAAGAAAACTTTTATTTTTTTTGGTTTTATTATTCATTAGTTCAATTTTGTTATTGTTATTTTTAGGTGAGTCAAGAAAAACGTTAGTTGTCGGCATTTTATATGCCTTACTTATTTTACCAATTGAAATTTATGCAACGGTTTTCTTTTTAAATAATTTGTTAAAAAAAAGAGAAGAAGTTTTAGAAGAGGCTAGACAAGACTCTTATTATTTTTCAATTGCAGATCAATCACAAAAACAATTAATCTTTATTTTAAAAAAAGGACTAGTGGAAAGCTTCCTTGTTCATCAACTAGAAGAAGATATTGATCGCGCGTTCGAGTACTTATATACAAATAGGGCGACTCTCTTAACAGCAGACTTTTGGAAAAACGCCCTGGTTAATCAATATAAACCTTTTAAAGATCCCCTTGAAAAAAACAAAAAAGTCGTCCCTTTGGTGGCAACAACGGAAATTGGCCAGTACATCACTGAAGAAATTCTAGACTTTTATTCAATTTATTTAAAATTTATCCCTTTAGATATATTTAAAGAATTGCATGGCATCTATCAAATTCTTGAGGTAAGTATTTTATTTAGTGATAATCCTTATATCATGAAACAACGTTATGCCTTAGTCAAAAAAGAAAAAAAGAAAGATTTATACGATGCAGAATGCCTAGAATTAGCCGAAATTTCTAAAACGATCGTTGAACAAGTCTATCTTAAAATTCAAACAATCGAAGCAATCACTAACGAACACTACCAAAAAATATTAGAATAAGGCTTCCCAAAAAGCGCTTCTACCCTATAAAAAATCGCCTGATGTTTGAAGTAAACATCAGGCGATAATTGTTTTACGCACCTTATTTTATTATCTAATTCAAGTAAAGGTACCCTATCCGCCTACTAAGGTGAATAGACTAATACCCATGAGTTCGTTAGTATATCCAAATAATAGATTATCCCGGTTTGGCTCACAACATAGTAACCTTCTCGAACGAATTGTCCTTCATGGTTGGTGCCTAGGTGGATATTTCGAGCGTAGCCGATGTCAGGTATTTCAATCCAACCATCAACGAGCAAGGCCAATCCTTGATTTTCAACTTGTAGCTTTAAATCAGGCAAGGATTGAAGGAAATAGGTCATCAATTGTTCGTCATCCAACAACAAAACATCGAACATCGCGGAACTCTCAGAAATTTGATCGCTACTTTCCGCCGTTTCACTCACCCCTGACTTTTCTCGCCAATCGTCACTTGAATTACGCATTGACATCTCCGCTGAGGCAACAGTGGACGTAACTGTTTTTAAAACTTGGCTTTCTTGTGGACTCGTACTTTGGCTTATCGGTTGACTTTCAACGGTCGAAATCGCTTGCGTGATTAGCTGTTGCGTGCTTTCGTGCGTTTCTAGCTGACTTTTTGGGGCGGACTGGCTCGCACAACTAGACAAAAAAGCAAATGATAGCAATAATAAATTAGAAAAAAATTTTTTAGATTTCATCGCAGATTCCTCCTCGATTAAGCCCCGTATTACAATCATCCCTAA
>CAYNOA010000245.1:0-2701 GCA_964398695.1 uncultured Enterococcus sp.
TTTTATTTACGAATTTCTAAAATACTGCCGCACATACGCATCGACGGCAAATAAAGCATCGGTGACTTTCTTTGCATCGAGTGCAAAACCCACTCGCTGGCTTGTTTCGTTTTCTTTGGTGGCGAGTTGGCCCACTTTTAGTAATTCTTCATATGAGATGTTTTCCAACTTTAAATCTTTTAAGGTCATTGGTAACCCAATCTTTTGGTACAAATTCAAGTAACGGTCAAGCATTTCTTTGGGCGCTTCTTCTAAAATGAGTTGGGTTAACGTGCCATAAGCGACTTTTTCGCCATGCGACAAGGTGTGAATCGGGCCAGGAATTGCTGTAAACCCATTGTGAATGGCATGAGCAATCGCTAGGCCCCCACTTTCAAAACCAAGACCGCTTAATAACGTGTTGGCTTCAACCACCGCCTCTAAAGCGGGGGTGACCTGCTTATTTTCGCAGTCAATCATTGCTTGTTCCGCATTTTCAAATAGGACTGCTTCGCATTTTTCGGCAATGGCTTGGGCCGCTAAAGTTGGTTGCCCACCGGCGAGTGTTTGGCTCTGATTTTTAGCTATTGCACGAACTTCCACCCATGTCGCTAAGGCATCCGCCATTCCAGCAGCTAGTAACCGTGGGGGCGCTTTGGCAATCACCCCCGTATCCACTAACACCAAAGCTGGGTTTTGTTTATAAAACACATAGCGATCAAATAAGCCTTCTTCTGTGTAAATCACGGAAATTGCCGAAGTCGGCGCATCGGTTGACGCAACGGTTGGTAAAATCGCGACTGGTAAAGCGAGCGCGTCGCCAATGGCTTTGGCCGCATCGATCGTTTTGCCGCCGCCTAAACCAATAACTACGTTAGCTTGAACTTCTTGGGCTTTTGCACTTACTCGCTGAATTTCACTCATTGAAGTTTCACCGTTAAAAGGTACATAGGTAACTTTAACCGCTTTTTCGACTAAATCTTCTTGTAATTTTGCTCCAACCAGTTCAAAGACAAAAGAATCACAAAGTAATAAGATATGATTCCCTAAATTTTGAAGATGATGCAGCCCACTGGTTAACACACCGGCACCTTGGACATATTTCATCGGACTAACAAAAACTTTTTGCACAATCTCTCCTCTTTTCTTCGCTTTTTTATTACTTCTATTATAAACGACCTAGTCAATTTGCGCTTTTTTTATTTGTTTTTTAACAAATGCAGATAAAAAAGAACGGTAACCAAAGTTCGTTACAGTCCTTCCTTTATAAATAATTGAAAAGCAATTTTTATTACTTCTTTCTTTTTTCTTGCGCTAATTTTTTCACTAAGCTTTCAGAAGCCAGCCACATCATCAGGCCGTAAAATAGTAAAAAGATCGGTAAACTGCGCATGCCCACGATTGGCACTAAAAAGCCAAAAAGCGGTGGTAAAATGACTGAACCTGTATAGGAAAAGGCCATTTGTACACCCATAATTTCTTGCGCAATTTTTTGCCCAAAGCGTTGCGGCGTTTCATGAAGCATCGCAGGATAAATTGGTGCACAACCAAAACCAATGAAACTAATCCCTAAAAGTAAAAAGGCATAACTGGAAGAAAACCAAACGAGTAGGCTCCCAAATAAAATGAAAAGCTGACCCACTTGAATTAACTGGCGATTGTTTAATAACATTGAAACAAAACCAGATAGCAAACGACCAAACATAATAAACCCGAAAAATGCCGAAACGGCAACGGCTGCTTGATCACTCGCGATGCCTTTGACACTAATTAAATAGCTACTTGTCCATAAACCCATGGTTGCTTCGACCCCAATATAAAGAAAAAAAGCATACAAGGCTAGGCGAACTTTTTTCATTTGGAGTAATTGAACGAGTTTGACGTCGGCTTCACTTTTATTTTTGTGCGCCTGTAGTTGACGCGTTTCACGACCACGCCACATTGGCAAGGTTAAAAATAAAACGGCGACTAAGCCAAATTGAATCAGCGCAACAACCAAGTAACCATAGCGCCAAGAAAGACCTTGCGACAAAACTTACCCCATAATCAACGGACTAGTTAACGCCCCGACTCCCCAAAAACTATGCAACCAATTCATATGGTGTGCTTGATAATGCAAGGCAACATAATCATTTAAACCCGCATCAACCGCACCGGCTCCTAACCCTAGTGGGATAGCGGCAAATAAGAGCCAAGCAAAATTGGGTGCAAAACAAAAGCCCAGTAAGGCAATGGCTGTACCCAGGACACTCACGGCCGTTAATTTCCCTGTACCAAAACGCCGGATGAGCTTGCCACTAAAAAAGCTAGACGCAATTGTCCCAAGTGAAATCGTAATCGATACGACACCAGCAAAACTTTGCGGGACTTGTAATTCTTGGTACATTTCTGGCCAACCAACCCCTAACAAGGCGTCGGGTAATCCTAAACTAATAAACGTCAAATAAATAATCATTAAAAATAATGTTGCCAATTTTTCACCCTACCATTCACTTTTTTTATTGATTCTATTATATCACTTCTTTTTGAGATTTTATTTAATTGCTTGTATTCATTTGCGAATGAGTTGTTAAAAAAGCGTCCTTCATTTTTAAGCCATCAAAGACAAGCTGTCTACGGTTTTTTATTTGTCTTTCCTTTTATATGCTATGATACGATTAGAATCAATTAAACAAAGGAGTCTTTTTCATGCAAATCATTCTTTCCCCCACGAAAAAAATGC
>CAYNOA010000246.1:0-2681 GCA_964398695.1 uncultured Enterococcus sp.
TTCCGAAGATCCACCTGGCTAAAATGAATCCAAAAATCATTCAAAAAAGTATTTGCTTGGTAGGGGCCAAAATTTGCTTCAAGACCACGAATTGCCATGTTCATTTTTGCCATTTTCCATGTATCAGGATTCGATTCTTGACCATAGATTGAAAGGTCATTAATATTCCCACTATGTTCATTAATAAATTTAGCTGATTGAACGAACATTCCACCTGAACCACAAGCCGGATCGTAGACGCGTCCTTTGTATGGCTTTAAAATTTCAACGATTGTTTTTACAATTGACGTTGGTGTATAAAATTCTCCACCACCTTTTCCTTCTTGGGCAGCAAATTGTTCAATAAAATATTCGTAAGCTCGACCAAGTAAATCCTTTTCTTCATTTTGATCGTGCATATTAATGTTCGTAAAAATATCTACAACATTTCCTAAGACACGTTTGTCCAAGTCGGGGTTTGAGTAAATGATTGGCAGGACGTTTTTTAAGGTTTTATTTTCTTTTTCAATGCCTATTTCTGGTGTTAAGGATTTTTCTGCAATTAATTTCCAACGGGCGTTTTCTGGAACAAAGAAAATGTTTTTTTCCATATAAGCATCCCGATCTTCCTCATCGCCATCACCTTCTTCGAGGAGTTCTTGATAACGAAATTCAAAAACATCCGAAACATATTTCAAAAATATCAACCCCACAACAACTTTCCGATAATCCGAAGATGATACATGATTGCGCATTGCATCTGCTGCTGCCCATAATTCTTTTTCAAATCCGATATTTGCATTCGTTTTTACCATTACAATATTTTCCTCATTTCAAAATTAAATAGGTAACTTAATCATACTTAGACTAAAGTTACTCTGGCAAAGTCCATTACTATTGTAACATGATTTTAACATAAGAAATCACGAAAATCGCCCTCCTGGTTTATACAGAAGAGCGATTTATCTCAATAAAAGATCCTTTAATTTCCATTCCGTCTCAATTCAGCACTGAATCATGGTTAAAAAACAGTGGAAATAGCTTCCACCTAAACCATTCTTCTAACTCCAAACACCTTCAAATACTGCTCTAAATTCCGCCTCAAGTTGTCCGCCGATTGATTCGAATAAATATAATCGCCATTGTCAATTAGACTATATAAGGCTGTTTTGGTCTTAGCTGAATAAGCTTGCTCATTTGCAATATAGTGCCGTCCTTTTTTTGTCACAAAGGTCCTTTTTAAATTTTGATAGTCTTCTGGATAGGTCTTTGCCAGATGTTCAATT
The DNA here is from genome assembly GCA_964398695.1 of uncultured Enterococcus sp. GTDB lineage: Bacteria > Bacillota > Bacilli > Lactobacillales > Enterococcaceae > Enterococcus_I. The sequence goes on from CAYNOA010000246.1 coordinate 1,266, forward strand.
GTCCGTAAAAAATAATCGCGATGACTGGCTCCTTGGTATTTAAAACCATCGCTTAGTTCAACAAAAAATTTCTTCGGCTGATTGTCTGTATTTTGAGTACTTGATTCAACTAAGTTTGCTTTTTTCTTCTCGTTGTTTTTTTCCTCTTGTTTAAATACGGTAATCCCAATCAAATCTAGCAGTAGTAAACAGGTCTCAATATAGTTATCAAATCTGACTTTCTCAAATTGAGAGACCTTAGTTTTGTTGCCGTTTTGTTTATTTTCAATAGATAATTTCCCAACTTTTTTTGCTTGGTTGATTAAATTTGATTCAATATAATCAATCCCACTACGGTTCAACGAGTCATCTTTTGTCGTGAATAACACACATTTTCGCCAAAAGTCTTTTGATTTATTATGTTGTTTGAGTCGGGTCTGAAGTTCTGAAGCTTGCCCAATATAAACCCCCGCATCCGATAGCAAGAGGTAAATCCCCCAAAAAGTTGTTTCTTTTTTTTGAAATAATTGATGAATGCTATCACGTGGAGAAACAAACATCGTCCCATTCCAACTACTATCTTGTACGGTCAATAATCCATCTAAATTTCCGTCCTCTAATAAAAGTTCAATAATTTTTGCACTCGCCATTGCCATACCCCTTTAAGTTCTATTCCATTGAATAATAGCATTATCTATTGAAAAAAAACAGCCCATATCTAAGCGCTTTATATGGTGAAATAATAAATATGGCGACTTTATCAATTCTATTACTTGATGCGCGCTTAAATATTGCTTGAGTAATGATGCGAATCAGTTAAATTTAATAACGAACAAAAAATACCAATATTGCTAGATGAGCCTATTTGGTAAAGAGCCAATCTTCCTTAAACAACACAAAAAAAACATCATCAAAAATCTTACCTGTAGCGTTTTTTACTGCACACTTCAAATAGGCTTCTTGTTGAAAACCTAAACCTTCCAACAATCTTAATGAAGCACTATTTTCACTAAAAACTCGGGCAGTAATGATTTCATATCCTTTATTTTCAAATAAATCTTGAATCACTCGTTCAAGCGCTTCCGTCATATACCCTTGGCGGGTGAATTCTTCCCCTAGCCAATAAGACAAGGCGATTGATTTAACTTGATAGCGAATATAATCTGGGTGAATCCCAATTTCACCAATGAGTTGGTGGCCTTTTTTTAAGATTAAGTAAAAATTTTCAGGATTTACCTCTTTATTTTTTTCTCGAAAGGCTGCGAGCGAAAGTGGCTCAAAGAGATTAAATTCGCTCACAAAAGGACTATAATTTAATTCATAAAGCCGTGGAATCTCTTTTTGTTCTAGTTCTCGAATTATTAGGCGTTGCGTTTCTAACATGGTCACTCACTCCTTTATTTGTCTCTGCTACTTTTTATTGGACACAATCAGACC
>CAYNOA010000247.1:0-2664 GCA_964398695.1 uncultured Enterococcus sp.
TATATTTCATCATTTTTGCCCCTAAACCACCCATGTTCATCGCTGAAATTGGCATCGATGCCGCGCCTTTTGGCAACATGAGGTCAAACATTTTAGCCATGCCAGTTTTTTTGATTTTTTGTTTTTTCAAAGCGCTTAAGCCCCAGAAGGTAAAGAAAATCGTCACTTGTTTGCCCATAGCAGCCGCACCTGAAGCAATAATCATTGAAGCTAACACTTTATCCATATCGCCACTAAAAACAACCATCGTGGCGCCATCTTTAGTTTCTTTCAAGCTACCTTCTTTGATATCTGGCACACTTGGCGACAAGTGTTCGTCCACTTGGCCTTTGGCTAAAAGAGCGATGACTTTATTGTCTTTAATTTCACTTGAAAGTAAGGTATTTCCGGTATTTTTACACCAAGCAGCAATATCTGCGCTAAAACCAAAGTCACTGGCTTGAACGGCTAGACGTTGGCCGACTTCCATGCGATCGACTTCTTGTTTGACTTTTAAAATCGGACCAGGACACTGTAAACCACAAGCATCAATTTCAATCACCGGCGCTCCTGAAACTTGCGCAACCACGGCTGCTTTGGTTTTCGTAATTGGCGTGACTAGCGAGATGGTTTTTACTTCATAGTAAGCTTGTTTATATGTTTTATACCCACCATCTAAATTGCGCACGTCAAACCCATGACTCATTAATAAACGAGCCGCATTATAACCCCGTTGACCGACTTGACAATAAACATAAATTGTTTGATCTTTTGGTAGTTCCACTAAGCGGTGACGCAATTGATTTAAAGGAATCCAGGCACTTTTGGCTAATTGCCCCGTGGCCAACTCAAATTCTTCACGAATATCTAGGAAAAAGGCCTCTTCTTTTAATAAGGCATCGACTTCATGCCACTGAATCGTTTGAACTTTCCCTTGTAGCATGTTATCAGCAGTGTAGCCTAACATATTGACTGGGTCTTTGGCACTAGAATACGGTGGGGCGTATGAAAGTTCCACACTGGCTAAATCAGCCGCTTTTCCTCCAAAACGCATGGCAGTCGCAATCACGTCAATTCGTTTTTCGACACCTTCAATTCCGATAGCTTGCGCGCCTAGAATTTTGCCATTTTTGGCAAATAATAGTTTTAAATGAATTGGGCTTGCGCCCGGATAATACCCCGCATGTGAGTTTGGATGCACGTGCACGACATGATATTCAAGGCCTTTTTGTTTCAATAGACGTTCACTATTCCCCGTTGCCGCAATCGTTAATTCAAAGACTTTGGCAACTGAAGTCCCCATTGTGCCTGGATAATCAATCGCTATCTCATTAATAACATCTGCGACTAAACGGCCTTGACGGTTGGCCGGCCAAGCCAGTGGAATATGCGTCGCGTCTTTTGTTACAAAATCTGGCACTTCAATTACATCGCCAATCGCATAAATGTCTTTGGCACTTGTTTGAAATTCGGCATCGACTTGAATGCCTCCACGAAAACCAAGTGCTAGGCCGGCTTCTTTTGCCAGGGTATTTTCAGGCGTTACCCCAATGGCTAAAATGGTTAGATCTGACTGCAACACTTTGCCACTCGTTAAAACAAGGCGTTTCCCCGCCTCTTGAAACGCTTTTAAGCCGTCATTTAAAATTAAATTGACGCCGTGTAAATTCATTTGTTGGTGAATTTGTTGCGCCATTTCAAAATCAACGTTTGGCATCACTTGTGGCGCCATCTCAACTAATTGGACTTGAATATCTAATTCCCGCAAGTTTTCCATCATTTCAAGACCGATAAAGCCCCCACCAATTACCGTCGCGGTTTTGACTTGATTTTTTGTAATGTAGGCTTTAATTAAATCCATATCCGGAATGTTTCGTAAACTAAAGACATTGCTCGCTTCTTCTAAACCTGTAATCGGCGGCGTAATCGCTTTGGCTCCAGTTGAAATAATTAATTGATCAAAACTTTCTTCATAAGATTGTTTAGTTTGATGGTGATAAATGGTCACCGTTTTGTTGACAGAATCAATTTTTGTTACTTCTGAAAAATTACGAATATCTAAATTGTATTGCTTTTCCATTCCTTCGACCGTTTGTAGTAGGAGATTTTCTCTTTCTTTAATTACCCCACCAATATGATAGGGTAACCCACAGTTCGCAAACGAAATGTATTCCCCTTTTTCAAATAAAATAATTTGGTCTTCTTCACTTAAACGACGCAAACGAGTCGCAGCAGTCGCGCCCCCGGCAACGCCGCCGATAATTAAAATTTTCTTAGCCATTGTAAAATCAAACTCCCTTCAAGAAAAAAATATACCTCACAAGGGTATCTTAGTCAATCTTTTTTATTTATTTTTTTAAAAGCAATCGACTTGACAAAGTCTTTAAAACACGGTTTAATATACCCCGTAAGGTATAAAACAAAAAAGGAGATTCATTATGTTCGGTTTATTCCAATCGATTCCTTCGATTTCAACAAAAGAGCTTGAAACATTGTTAACTACACAACATATCACGCTTTTAGATGTCAGAAACCCCGGAGAATACCGTGGTGGGCATATTCAAAAAGCAAATAATGTGCCCTTAAACAAAATTACAACTTATAAAGGAAAAAACACTGAACCAATTTATGTCATTTGTCAATCAGGGATGCGCAGTAAAAACGCTGCCAAACAATTGAAGAAAA
>CAYNOA010000248.1:0-2637 GCA_964398695.1 uncultured Enterococcus sp.
GTAAAAGAGGGACTGTGACTTATTTTTGTCACAGCCCCAATTCTGACTATTATTTTTACTCGTTTTGAGTCCATCAACACCATTTGACGAACAAACGAAAATTAATTGATTTGCTCGACTAAGGCTTCTAACTCATCCAAGCGATTAGAAAAGACTTGCATCGCTTCTCTTAAGTAGGTGGCTTGCGTCATATCCACACCGGCTTTTTTCATGACTTCAATTGGGAAATCACTGCTACCTGATTTTAAGTAGGTTAAGTAGTTTTCTAAGGCAGCCGGTTCTTTGGCTAAAATTTTAGCTGCCAAGGCTGACGCCGCTGAAAAGCCCGTTGAATATTGATAGACATAATAGTTGTAGTAAAAATGCGGAATCCGTGCCCACTCTAAAGAAATTTCTTCATCGATTGTTAAAGCCGGTCCGTAATATTTCTGATTCAAGGCACCATAATGCTCACTTAAAAATTCGCTCGTTAAAGGCGTTCCCTTAGCTTCTTCTTCATGCATAAAATGTTCAAATTCCGCAAATTGGGTCTGACGGAAAACCGTGCCTTTAAAGCCATCTAAATAATGGTTTAAAATATAGGCACGCACTTTTGGATCGGTTTCAGTTTTCAACAAATATTCGGTTAATAGATTTTCATTGGTGGTTGAAGCAATTTCGGCTAGGAAAATCGAATAATCGCCATAAACATAGGGTTGGTTCTTGCGGGTAAAATAACTATGAACACTATGTCCCATCTCATGAACCAAGGTAAATAATTGATCGAGCGTATCATGCCAGTTCATTAAAATATAGGGATTGGTGTCGTAAGCACCCGAAGAATAGGCTCCGCTACGTTTGCCTTTATTTTCGACCACGTCAATCCAACGATCGTTAAAAGCGGCGGATACAATCGCTAAATATTCTTCGCCCATTGGTTGGAGGGCTGCTTTGGCTTTTTCGACGGCTTCTTCATAAGTATAACGAATCGGTGCTTCGCCTAAAAGTGGTGTATACAAATCATACGTATGCAGTTCTTCCACCTTTAAGAGGCGTTTTCTTAACGCCATGTAGCGATGTAGCAGCGGCAAGTTTTCGTTTACGACTTGAACTAATTGATCATAAACCGCTTCTGGAATATGGTTATTGCTTAATGCAGCCGCTCGGGCCGAATCGTATTGACGAATTTTGGCATTAAAATTATGACTTTTTACATTGGTGCTAAGGGTCGTCGCAAAGGTATTGCGAAACTGGCGGTAAACTTGGTAGATGCCTTTAAAAGCCGCTTCACGCACCCGACGATCCGTACTTTCTAACAATTGACCATACAAACCATGAGACAATTGTACTTTTTCACCATTTTCGCCTTCGATAACCGGGAATTCTAAATCGGCATTATTTAAAACCGCAAAAGTCGTGCTTGGGCCACGGAAAATTTCACCCGCACCTGCTAATAAAGCTTCTTGTTCGGCTGGTAAGACATGCGCCCGATTGGCAATAATTTGCTCCACATAATGACGGTAAAGGGCCAGTTTTGGTTCTTCAGCGAGATAGCTTAAAATCTCCTCATCGCTTAAAGTTAATAATTCAGGTTCAAACCAAGACATAGCCTCACTCACTTGTGCAAGTAAAGTCCCACAGCGCGCATATAAGGCCTGGTAAGTGGCATCGGCCGTATCTTGATCATTTTTTAAGTGGCTATAGACGTAGAGTTTTTCTAATTGCTGAGAAACCGTTAAAATACATTCCAAGGCGGCTAAAAAGGCGGTCGGCCCTTCATGGAGTGTGCCTTTAAAAGCAAGTAGCGTTGGCAGTGACGCTTGAACTTCCTTGAAACTGGCTTCAAAAGCCGCTTCTGTCGCAAAAATAGTCGTTAAATCCCAAGTAAGTGCAACCGGCACTGCTTCTCTTAGGGGTAATTGTTTCGCTGTATCTGACATATAAAATAACCTCCCTTTTCTCATTAGTTTATCACAATTCAAACAGTTGTGACCCTTTTAAAAGAAAATTATTTTTTGTAAAGATAAGCACTCCGCATAAACACTAGCTAAGACTTTTTTTGGTGCAATTAAAGGATAAGACCAATTTGCCACGATGGGTTGGGCATAAGCCTCCCACGCTTCGTAGGAGTTGGTTTGACTATAGGCATAACGCAAGTAGAGTAACTCTTCTTCAAAAAAGAAAAAGAAACGACTATTTTTATAGCACCATTCGGGTAAGTCCAGCAAGTGTCCCCCCAGCTCGTAAATTTTCGTTTGTAATTTTAAAATCGCCGGGTTTTGATAATACAACTTTTTCTTTAAGACTTGTTTAAAATGAACCACTTGCCAAGGCGCTTTGGCTTGGGTCGATTGAACTGGCGCTGAAAGCACTTGAACGAATGCTTGCTTTTGAAGATGGAAACGTTGAATTTCATAATGCGTCCCCCATTCAAAATGCCAAGAAATTTGGTGATACAACAAAATGGCTTCATCGTCTGCATCAAGTCCCCATAACTGAATGCCATCTTTGGGATGATAAAAACAACAGGCTTTCGCCAATTGACTAAACCTGCGTTTAGGCAATAAATTTTGACCCAAAAACCACCAAGGCACATAACCATGGCGCTGATAGTTCGTCGTTCTTTCTAAAAAACGTTCAAAAGATAAAGAGGAACAT
>CAYNOA010000249.1:0-352 GCA_964398695.1 uncultured Enterococcus sp.
TTCAAGATTATCTGATTACACATCGGATAATTTACTTGGACTAATTATACCATGATATAGATTTCTGCCAATGATTCCTTTTGGCATGAAGTAAGGACCGTCAAAGGGTAATTTTGTTTCAGCGAGTTCTTCAATTGGATCATTGTCCGTCAACCATTCTGTAATGCGCCAAACGGTGGTGTCAATCCGGCTTAAAATCCCGCCATAACGAATATCTAAAATTTCCCAACCAAATGGTTTGTTGGCTTCAAACCATAATTGACGGTGACTTAAGCGAAGATCTTCAACGAGTTCTTTGACTTGAGCAATATTTTTTAAGAGAGCGGTCATTGTTTCTTTTTCTTGGTTTAAG
>CAYNOA010000249.1:362-2586 GCA_964398695.1 uncultured Enterococcus sp.
CTGCTGTAGTTGATTGCCTAAATCGGTTTTGATGACGAGTAAGTCCGCTAAAAGAGTATAGTGATGGAACAGGGCACTTGTTTTTTTAGAAAACGGTGCTTGTTTTAGCTGGCTGGCTAGTTTTTGGTAATGACTGGTTAAGTCAAAATGTGAAATGGTTTCATCATATAAGCCTAAGAGTAAATCTTGGTACAAAATAATTTTGCTGACTGCTGAAGCATCAGGGTTGGCTGGGGTCACACCTGGTGTTTGATCAAATAAATCAAGTAGTAAGAAGGTGGCCATGTCTTCATTTTGAATTTCAGCAAAGCGTTGAGCTAATAATTCCTCAGAAACTTCGTCGTTAAATTGATGTTCTGCAAATAACTGTAAGCCAAGTAAGGCTGAATCAAGTGGCGTTTCGGCACCGTCATCGCCCCATAAGGTAGCGTAGATTGATTGAATGCCTTGTTTTTTACAGGCGCTTAAGGCTGCTTGGGTTGAAGCAAGTGATTTGCCATAGTTTGGCGCAATACCATTCCAAGTCCAAACCCCACCAGCAAAGACAATTGGTTTTTCTAATAATTTATGACTTTCTAATAAGTGGTGGTAGTCCGCTTCGTTGTGGTGGTAGTAATCCCAATAAACCATTTTGACATCTGGAATATTGGCGACGACTTCTGCAGGGATATCAAATTCGGGATCATAGTAATCACCCGTTTTTGAACCGAGTCTAAAGTACATGTCACTCCACATTTCGACTTCAAGGTCTAATTGGTTGGTGATTTCTAAGACTTTGGCTAAATGACGGTTCATAATGTCAAAACGATTCGCAAAACCATTTTTTTGTAAATAACGACCAAGACCTAACGTATGGGCTTCGTCCATTCCGATATGGATTTTTTTGGTACGAAATGGTTTGCTAGCAGCTTGAATCGCTTTTTCTAAAAATTCGTATGTTTTTGGCTCATCTACGAGTAAGATATCTTCGGTGTCTTTGATTTCACGAGCGAAGTTCCATTTTAAAGGATTTTTTAAATGGCCTAAAACTTGAATCGAAGGAATCACTTCAATTCCTAAAGCAAAGCCATAATCGTCTAGTTCTTTTAATTCGGCATAAGTATAACGACCACGCATATAACCAAAGTATGGGTATTCTGGAATTTCATACGTATCTTCCATATAAAGCATGAATTGATTGAGCCCCATCGTACTACAAGTTTCAAGCAGCTCTTTGATTTTTTCGACGGTTGGGACCGCATTACGAGAAGTATCAACCATCGGACCGATTAAATCAAAGTGAGGGGATTCGCTTAACTCATAAGTAGCTTCCTCCCAATGTTTTAAAAGTAAAGTCAATCCGCGGAAAAAATGTGCCGGTTGTCCAAAGACAATTTTGATTTGCTCCTCATTTTTTGTCACTTGTAAATCATGGCCTTGTTGCACGACTTGGATGGTTGTTCCATTCGTTGCACGAGTAAAATTTAATTTGTTGCTTAAGAGATCCAACCCTTGTTCAATAAGAGTTAAATCCCCAATAAAATGTAACGCTTTCATTCAAGCAGCCCCTTTCAAATTTATCAAAGTTAGTATAGTACAAAACGAAATTAGAAGGAATCATTTGAAAATTTTACACATTGAAAGCGGTTTTTACATATGATTTTTGGGCAGATTGCCGAAAAATCAAAGAATATTTAAGAAAAGAAATAAGGCTTAAATGTGAAGAAAGGTTGATATACCAATGAATAAAGCGTGAACAAGAATCACATATTGAGTACCATTTGGAAAAAAGGTAAGCTGAAAGCGTGTTCAGGTGATAAACGAATTGAAGGGGGAAAAAAAATGGAGTTAACTGGCAACAAGCCGCAATTAACGGCAAAGCAAAAGCAACGAGAAAAAAGAAAAAAAGCTATCATTTCTAGTCGGCAATTATATGTCTTTATCTTACCGGCATTCTTAAGTTTTTTAATTTTCTCATATATTCCGATGTATGGAGTAATCATCGCATTTAAAGATTACATTCCAGCACTAGGAGTTTGGGGGAGCCCTTGGGTAGGATTTAAGCACTTTAATCGTTTCTTTGATTCTTATTACTTCTGGGATTTACTTAAAAACACTTTAGGTATTAGCATTTATTCATTAGTGGTAGGGTTTCCATTACCGATTATCTTAGCATTAGCATTAAATGAAATTAAAGATGGTCCATTAAAGAAATTTTCGCAAACAGTTACTTACGCACCAAACT
>CAYNOA010000250.1:0-2581 GCA_964398695.1 uncultured Enterococcus sp.
TTTTTTTCACAAAATTTCGGGTAGGCGTTTGGTAAACAAAAGCATTTTTTATGACTAAATCTGCGTGCATGTTTTATCCTACTTTCTAGTTATTCATTGTACGATTCCATTGGTCTACCCAATTTGCCATGTTCTCGTTGATCATTGTAAAATCAACTGGTTTCGCTCTGTCAGCAATTTCACCGTACGTTTTATGGCCAATTTCTTCTTCGGTCAAAGTCACTTCTTTATTGATGGGGCCTTCATTTAAAGAAAGAGCTTTAATTTTTTGTGATTCCGCACTGATTCGGTAGTTAACAAAAGCCAAAGCTAAATCTTTATTCTTAGTATCCTTTGGAATATTGACCGTGTTGAAGTTGGCGTAAGTGCCACTTTCAGGTACCACATAGGTCACACCTTCTGCTGCGCCTTTAATAATATCAACGGCAAAGTCTGCGACAACAGCCACACTGATCTCCCCTGATTGGAACATGTTCGCTAAATCGGAAGACTTGGCATAGGTTTTGACAACATTTGGCTTTAATTCAGCCATTGCTTCAAACGCTTTTTCGCCCTTATCTTTAGCAATTTCTTGTCCAGCATAATCACTTGCAACATAAAGCATTAAAGGCCCCGCTGTTACCGTAATATCTGGAACCGAAATTTTACCTTTTAAATCTTCGCTCCATAAATCCTCCCATTTCGTAATGTCACGGCCGACTTTTTCTTTGTCGTAAACAATCCCAATACTATTAACCGCAATTGGAACACCCGCCCCACTAGCAAAAACTTCTTTGGCACCTTCTGTTAATTGGGCTAGATTTGGTACCTCTGCTTCTGTAATTTCTAAAAACATCTCTGCTTGATTGCCTTCAGTTGAATGGTTTTGAGCCAATTCAATTACATCAATTCCTGCATTTGGATTTGTTTTTAATTTAGTAAAACGATCGGCACTATTGCCTAAATCTAAAGTAATCGTTGCATCGTTTGCTTTTTCAAATGGTTGCATAATATCGCTACGAACAATCTCTTCACTTAGACCAAAAGTTGAAACAACTAATGTTTGTGAGCCTTTGCTTTCTTTGTTTTCACTAGAGTTTGCTGCTCCTTGATTTGCCTCACTATTCCCACAAGCGCCCAATACCAAACCTGTTAATAAAACGAATCCTGCTAAATATTTCTTTTTCATTTTGCTTCCTACCTTTCTAATAGCACGACTTTCTCAGCGGGTAAATTTAACCCAATCGTATCCCCTGTTTGATAAATTTGTTGATCACTACCATTTACTAATAAGATACCTAAAGGCGTTTCAACTTCATATTGATGACTCTTTCCTAAGAAAGTCCGAACAATAACTTTCCCTGTTAACAGACCGTTTTCAACAATTTGAATGTCTTCTGGTCGAATCGTAGCCGTTCCTTGTTCGCTAGTTAAAGAAGAGATACTTGAAGCAATCGTTAAACCTGTACTTGTTTGTAAAAGGCCCTCTGAATTATGTTTGACTTCAAAAAAGTTTTCAAAACCAATAAATTGTGCCACAAATTTTGAAACGGGTAAGCGATAAATTTGTTCCGGTGTATCATATTGTTCAATGACCCCATTATTCATAATCGCCACTTTATCTGAAATAGAAAAACATTCTTCTTGATCATGGGTTACAAAGACCGTTGTAATACCTAGTTGTTGCTGGATACGTTTAATTTCAAGCCGCATCGTCACTCTTAATTTGGCATCTAAATTCGAAAGTGGTTCATCCAGTAATAATAATTTGGGTTCAATGACCAAAGCACGTGCTAACGCCACCCTTTGTCGTTGCCCACCAGATAACTGTTTTGGATACCGATTTTCAAAACCTTCTAATCCACAAATCGCCAACATTTCGGTTACTCTTTGCTGAATGGCACTTTTATTTTCTTTTCTTAATTTTAAGCCAAACGCGACGTTTTCTGCAATCGTCATATGTGGGAATAGGGCATAACTTTGGAAAACCATGCCGAAATTTCTTTTATGAACAGGTACTTTGGTTAAATTCTCTTGGTCTAAAATAAATGCTCCATCTTTTGGTTCAATCAAACCAGCAATCACTCTTAAGGTTGTTGTTTTTCCACAACCACTTGGACCTAACAAGGAAACAAGCTCACCTTTTTCCATCGAAATATTTAAATCTTCTAAAATGTTTTGCTTTCCATCATAACTGACACGAATATCTTTTAGTTCAACAAATGACATATTTTTCTCCTTTACGCAATGGCTGCTAACCCTAGTGTTTTTTCAATTAAGTACATCAAACCAATGGTCAAAAGCATCAACATGACTGAGATTGCTGAAACGGTTGGATCGTAATTGTACTCCATATAACTTAGTAAATTGGTCGGTAGCATCGTCACACCTGGTCCAGATAAAAACATAGAGACCGGAACATTATTAAATGAATTGACAAAAGCTAACATAAATGCGGCAAAAATTCCTGAAGAAACATTCGGTAACACAATTTTTACGAAGGCTTTAAGACGCGTACAACCAAGCGTCCAAGCAGCTTCTTCCATTGAATAATCCAGTTGATCCATGCCCAGAAGATCCTTCACGCGATTCGCCTCCTCCC
>CAYNOA010000251.1:0-2577 GCA_964398695.1 uncultured Enterococcus sp.
AACGAACCCATCTAGGAGGTCTATCATGCTGATTAATCCAACGAAAAAAGCATTGTCCTTATTTTCGGCTCTACCCCAAGTGTCTGATAGTCAAGCCAGCAAGGCTTTTTCAACAGCGAATCCTTTTTTTTCCTGGCATGCCAATTATTATAATGTGCATCGAAAAAAAGTCTTAGTTTTGGTGAATGACTTGACCATGATGCCAATCGTAATTGCGGATGTGAACGCTCAAAGTAAGAAACAGTTAGCTCAAATGATTGTTGAAGGGATTTGGTCGGCCTTTCGCTGGGCTGGGATTGCTAGTGAGCAAATTCAACAATATTTAGACCTCGCTGGAAAGATTGAAGTGAGTAGCGGCTTTAATCGTCAAATCACGAGCGTAACGACGATGTATATCCGGATGGCCGAACATGTTCAAAAACTAGATATCAATGAACGCATTCAAAAGGAATTAATGGTCTGGTTGGCTGAAGGGGGCGTTCGTTCATTACCGGATTATTATCCTAAAGCAGCGCTCGTTAAAGCAATGGCACAGAATCTACAGTTACATCCAGTCACTGAAGAACACTTCGTTCAAACAAAGAAAGAGCAAGCCGCTTTAGCAAGACCGATTGAAGTGACTTGGCAAGATTTTAGGCAGTGGCAAGTTTACGAAGCGCAAGAAGGTTGGTTTGAAGGTTATGAAGAAGTGGCCAAAGAAGTTCGAGAGAATAACCGACTTGTTTTAGCGGCGTTCAAGCATTTTTTAAAAGAGCAATTAGGCTTGAGTGAGAAAGTAATTCGTGGTCACTTAAACAATACGAGTTTTTACTTGGATGAATATTTGCTCTACTATGGGATTCAAACAGCTATAAGCGATTTTTCGGCGCCGGTTGATTTTTTAAGCGATTTTTTCACGCGTAAAGCGATGTGGGCGACACCAGCGGAAGTGAAACGGATGGGGGCTTCGCTTAAAAAGTTTTATGATTTTTTGGCACAGGCGCAAGTTTTAACCAAGGTCGATTTAAAAGCGGTCAAAGAAGAAATCGCGATGGGCGTCCTATTGGGTGTTGATAATTTAGAAATCATGGATAATAGGAATTTCGATAGCTGGTGGTAAAAGCTAAAAACGACGACACTCTGATGAAAAGTGTCGTCGTTTTTTTATGGGCAAGCTTGTAAGAGTGGCAATAACTCACTTAAAGCGTTGACTACCGCCTGTTCAATTTTTTCCGTCGGAAGATCGTGCTTGTAGACCTTTCCTACTTGAAAACTCGTGTTAGTAATCTCCGCTTGTAATTTTTCCTGCAAATTTGCGGAATTTAAATACTGCTTTAATTTTAAGTGCTCAGTTAATTCGTGCTCTTGTTGCGGCCAGATTTGATAATGGGTGAGATCAATCGTTTGGCTCCAAGTTGGAATTTGTTGGAGCAACTGGTTATAATCGGTAGCCAAACCGAGTCGTTGTTCGCTTTTATAATGTTGGAACATTAAGTAAATTTGTAGTTGCTTACGATTGATTAAGACACCGAGACATGCGTTACTACTAGGTGCCCCTTTTAAGCGATAAGCCGCCCAAAAATGATTGCGTAAATTCCAGCCATTAGTCCAGCTTTCAATCTTTGGTCGTTCGAAAGTGTGCTCAAATTGGCTATATATCGTTAAGTGAAGTTGTTTCCAAGCTTGCCAGACGCTTTTATATTGCTCTTTAATGAGGTTAATTTCTTCTGGCGAAAGTTGTTCTTTTAGTTGTTTGAAAGTAAAGCAATCACGCGCAAAAATGCGGGCGTAGTTTGGCGGTAAAGTCATTGTCGGTCACTCCTTTGTCTCTTTCTAGTATAGGCAAAGAGCCTGAAAAATAAAAGTAAAAGAAAGCTGGTATTTTTTAGTCAGTAAAATGATTGTTGTGAATCGTCTGAAGCCGTTGTGGCCCTTGCTTTTGCGCTTCTTCTTGGGCCTGAAGTGGTGGGTTTTTATCATTTTTGCTTGAATTGATTCGAAAAAATAAAATGGAATGCCTATTTTCTATTGAAAAATTTTGCAAAATACCGTATGCTTCACAAAGTTCGTTGATTAGATTGAAAGAAAGAAGTGACGTATTGAAGAAATTAGGCGTATTTTTTATTGGAATTTTAGGTATTTTACTCGTGATGTTTGCCGGGCGAAGTTTTTTAAACCAAGAAACAAAAGCGGTCGAGACAACCGGCGGACAGGCGCAAACATTGACGATTTTTAATTGGGGCGAATACATTGATCCTGCACTGATTAAGCAGTTTGAAAAAGAGTCGGGTTATAAAGTCATTTATAGTACCTTTGACTCCAACGAAGCGATGGAAACAAAGATTAAACAAGGTGGTACGCATTACGATTTAGTCTTTCCGAGTGAGTCGATTATTCCCAAAATGTTAGAAAATAATTTGTTGCTCCCGCTGGACCATCAAAAAATTCAAGGCATGGAAAATTTATCCCCTTTTCTCTTGAACCAAGCGTTTGACCCGGGAAATCAATACTCATTGCCTTATTTTTGGGGCACACTAGGCATCATGGTAAATACCGACCTAGTCGCGGAAGATTCAATTCAACGTTGGGACGATTTAT